>JAAYYY010000314.1 GCA_012515125.1 Chloroflexota bacterium | reverse complement strand
CCCGGTAGAGGCTGAAGTCGGGCGAGAGCAGCGTCCGGTAGGGCGCCAGCGCCGCCAGCGCCTTGCGCGGCCGGCTCCACACCGTCTCGAAACGGTAGTCGTCGAGGAAGAAGTGCACGGCGCCGTCTTCCGGCGGCTCGCCGGCGCGGATGCGCGTGCGGTAAGGCGCCAGCCACGCCGGTATCCTCTCGATGGAGATATGCGCCAGGCAGGGGATGCCCGGCGCGTTGTCCGACGGAAACAGCTCGGTCGCGTGCAGGGCGTCAAAGCTGCCGGGCCTGTCCTGCCAGCGGTGGCTGGTGCGTGTCACTTCCCTCGCTCCGTCACCTCACAGCACGTCCGGCGTGACGTCGCCATCTCCACCTTCTGCCGCCGCATCATCGCCATCGCCGTCAGGACCGGGCTGCTCTGTGTCCTCTGGAGAAGGGCGATTGCTCCAGTCGGTGTACGTGCGCCGGCCGGGCCGGACGCGCGGCAGCCTGGGCGGCGCCGGCAGCCGCTCAAAGAGCGGGATTGGGTTCAGCCGGTTGGCCAGGAAACGATACTGACGCTCGTGCTGGGTCAGGACAATCACCTTCTCCCGCGGCAGGCTCATGACCGCGCTCGGCTCCAGCACGGGCTCCAGCCGCCACCCCTGCTGCTGTCGCCGGTCCACGTTGTAGCGCCGGTCCCCCTGCTGGCCGTGGTAATCCCGGCGCGTTGTGCCCGTGACGATGTCTGGCCTGTAGGTTGTGCCGTAAAGCTCTGAGAGCGCCTTTGCCGTGGCCATATCCGCCGGGGCATACCAGAGCTGGTGCGCGGTGTTGGCCAGGATGGATTGGGCCCCGTCTCGCCCGTACACGCCGGCGAGCTGGGAGATAGCCTGCACGTAAAGGAGCAGGGTGATGCCGTATCCGCCTACCGTCGAGAGGTAGTCGGCCACGTTGTAGAGTCCCACAGACGGCAGCTCGTCGATGGCCACCAGCATGCGGTCGCGGAGATTGCTGCGGAGCTGATATCGCATCAGACCGGCCATAATGGCCGACACGACGCCGCCGGCGCCTTCCAGATCGGCGAGGGGGTAGATGATGTAGAGCGTGGCCCTCTGCGCCGCCCAGTCGCGGGGAATGACCGTCTCGCTGTTCTGCGCCGGGGCGATGGCGTCGACGTGTTTCTGGTAGCCAGCCAGCCGGGTCGTCAACGTGCCAAACGCCGAGGTGGCAAAGCGGTTCTCCTGGTACTTCTCCGGCGGCAGGCCATCGGTAAAAAGGCGCACGTACTGCTTCGCCGCGGCAACCGTTTCCAGCCCGCGCATGGCGACCACCGGATCGGACTCGGCCATGTCGAGGAGCACGCGCAGCGGGTTGAGCCGCCGCACCCGGGCGAAATGGGCAACGGCGCTGAAGAGCGAGCGAGACTTATCGGCAAAGATGCGCTCCCGGCTCTGGCCCGGTCGCAGCAGATGTCCGTGCAGCTCGAGCAGGCTGTCCCGGTCCAGCAGGTAGTCATAGTAGTAGGCGAGGTGGACCTGGTGTCCGGGCAGGCGGTAGACCGGGCCAAAGTGCTTCTCTCGATAGCCGGCCGTGCGTCTGTACTGCTCGCCCTTCGGATCCACCACGATGGCCGCTCCCGGCCACTGCAGCAAGGTGGCCGTCAAGTGGAGACCCTTCCCGCTTCGGGTTGGACCGGTCACCAGGGCGTGCCCTTCGCCGGTCTCATAGTCGATGCCCACCGTCACCGTTTGCTTCTTCGCCACCGTGACCTCGGCCAGCGGTACGCCTGTCTCGACGGCCAGCTTCTCGGCGACCTCTTCGTCCGGCAGCCGCCCCTGCGCCTGCCATTGCTGCTCATGCCGCCGCTGCTGCTGCACCTCCGCGTTCGGTTCGGCCGCCAGCGCCTGGCCGGCCAGCCAGAGAGAGCCGGCGGAGAGAGCGGCCAGCGCCAGCCACAACAAATTCGGCTCGTCAGTCGTTTCCACGATGACGCCCATCAGCTTGAGCAGCCCCCAGGGCAGCCCCATCGGCCCCATCACGGCGGCCGCCAGCAGGCGCGCCCCTGATCCCAGCCGGACGATGCCGGCCACGGTCAGAAAGGCGCTGATTGCACCGGCCAGCCAGAGCGCTGCCGACACGACCAGGAAGATTTTCCAGCGGCGCCGCTTCTCCGGCGCGCTCTCCCACCAGCGTTGCTTGAAATACGCATAGTTGGTCTTCGGCGTCGTTCCCACAGGGATTCCGGCCATTATCGATACCCTCCTTGTCTCATTCCAGTTCCAGGCCTTCGTCAGCTCTATCCAGGTCAGCGGCGTTCATGCGACCGGCCTCGTACATGTTTTCGACCTGCTGCACAACCCCGTCATGGCCTCTCTCAGTGGACAGCTGCGCCACAACGCGTCGTTCGCCGGCCCGCATGCTCGCCGCTTCCAGCGCCGCCAGCTCCCGCCGCACCCGTTCCTGCCAGCCGGCGAAGCTCGCTTTGTCCAGCCGGCTGTTGCGAAAGAAGAGCACGTGCGCGTGGCTGTAGGCAGTGTCGTCGTGGCTCAGTAGCCGCCAGTCGTCGATAGTCTTGCCTTCCTGCATCGCGCGCGTGAAATCCTCTGCTTGCAGCCGCCCATCGGGCACCGACAGCAGCGCCTGAAAGGTATAGACGTGCTGCCGCGCCTGGGCCGCAATCCAGGCCAACACCGCCTCGTGGTCGTGGGTCCGGCCGTCCGGCCCGAACCACCGGCCTCGCTGTTCGCCGCCATGGGCCGCTTCCCGACCGTGGCCGAAGGCAAAGTAGCGGGCGGCTCTCCTGGCGGGCGTGGCCGTGCGCTTGCCCCTGGGCGTACGATTGCGGCTGTAAGTCAGCCGGACAAAGGGAAGGGGGCTTTCAGCCATCGCCATCCACTTCCGCCCCTCCAGGCATGCTCTCTGCCCAGTCGAGAAGCAGCAGAACATCTTCAAGCGACGGCTTGAGCTGGGCGATCGCCTGCGCGTGGATCATGGCCTTCATATCGTCCCGCATCTGACGAATGCGGGCGTCAAGCCGCTCGGTCGGGTCGGAGCTGACGGTCATGTTCTGCACAAACCGGTCGGGATCGACTGCGGCTTCTCGGCGAATCAGTTGCAGCAACAGCGCATCTACTTTCAGATTGCTTTCGGCCGCGGCAATGGCCGTCACGGCGAGCAGTTTGGCCAGGCGGTGGAACTGGCGCTGGAACACCCGCTCGACGGTGTTTCCGACCAGGCGCGGCAGCAGCGCCGCGTCTTCCACCCCCAGCCCGATGAGGGCCAGCGTCTCAATAGCGACGCTGAAGTAGGCGCCATTTTCCTCGGCCCACTCCTCGATTTGCCGGTGGGACGATTCGGTAATGGTGATGTTTTTCCGGCGCGTCACGCCGTATCGTTCCTGGCGCGTCGCGTCGACTGGCGTGGTCTGCGTGGTCATCATGTGAGGTTCCTCCATTAGTTGGGGGCAAGCCGAATGGGCGTACCCCCTATGCATGTATCGGTTCAAACGAATGGGGTGACTGCCTGCCGCGGCGGCAAGCCGTACCTACCCGCTGCTGTTCTTGGCAGCAGCGGACGGAACAGAGTCCAGCTATGCTGTCAGAGGGAGATTAGTCGGAGGAATCCCGAGAGGAAGAGAAGAGAGGGATAAACCAGCGCGTGGGAAGGTCAAGCTCGCGCAGCCGCACCCTGCGCCGGCGATAACGATCCTGCCATGCGTAGTCGCTGTAGCCGCGGGCGCGAACGGTCGTCTTCTGCCGCTGGCTGTCGCTGACGACGGTGGAGACGAACGCCTGCAGGCAGATGGCTTCGGTCCGCTCCTGAACGCGAACGAGCTTGAGGTCTGGATCGGCCTGTTCCATCGCGTCTACCGAGGCGCCCACGATTTGTGTGGGCACGCGGGGCAGGTAGAAGATGGCGTAGAGCACACAGGTCACGAGAACCCAGACCGGCGTCCAGCTCCTGGCCCACCACTGCATGGCGGCGAAATCTGTGTAGAGTGTCGGCCGCAAGAGCAGGGGGAGGCCGAGTAACAGAAATAGCAGAATGGCGAGGGGGATCCGTTCGGCGTCGGCCAGGCCCGCAGCAGCCGCACGCAGCGCATGACGGCGCTGGCGTCTATTCTGATAAACGGAGTGAAGCCGGGTCGATTTCCACATCACTGGTGCCAGCGTAGCAGAGTGCGAGCCTCCCTGTCAATCCCAATTCTGCAGCTTCCAGGAGCATCAAGAAAAGGGCATTTCGGCAGACGTTTGAGCGCGTAAGAGATGATGCGCACAATCTTCCCGCCTCGCGCAAAAGATGATGCGTCTCGGGCGCGCGTCAAGATTATGCGCCTATCTTGTTGTCTCAATTTGGGCCTCTCGCACCCCCCTGTGCATGATCCCCAGAAACGCATAATCTCGGACTACTCTACCGGCAAGATGATGTGCATCATCTCCGCCACTTCCGGTTACGTCCGGCATAATCGGGTGGAGGGCGGGCACAGTCGGCGGCGCTTCGCCGCCATGGCCGCCTGCGGCCATTTGGGGTGGGCGGGTGGGAAGTGTCGCGGCAAACAGGAGATTCGGCTTGCAGAAGAAGCTTCGCCGGCGCGTGCCACCGGCCGCGAGGCAGCGCGGACTTCGCACCACGTTCCAACAGCAGAGGGAACGGGCGCCCAACCGAATGCCCGGCTGGGCGCCCGCCCTTTACGTCAGACAGCAGTTATCCTGGCTATGATCAGAACGGTACCTGACTGAGGTCATCTTCGACCTCAGCCCGCCCATTTGCGCTGCCGTTGCCGTTCCCGCTACCGAGGAAGCGCACCGTCTGGGCGACCACCTCGAACGAGGCTCCGGCCGTTCCGTCCTGGCGGACGTAGACGCGCGGCCCGCCCGTCTCCGGGTCCGGCCGCAGCCGCCCCTCGACCAGCACCTGGCGCCCCTTCGTCAGGTATTCATGGCACGCCTCGGCCTGCTTGCCCCACACGGAGATGCGGAACCAGCAGACTTCCTCCTGCGGCGCGCCCGTCTGGCGGTCGTTCCACTTGCGGTTGGTGGCCACGCTCAGGTTGCACACCGCCTCCCCGCTCTGCAGGTAGCGCAACTCCGGGTCGCGCCCCAGGTTGCCGACAATCAATATATTCTGATGCATCGTACACTCTCCTTCAGCAGATGGGTTGAACAGAAACGTCATGGCATGGGCGCGGTTACGCGCCCCATCGACCCTTGCAGCGCCACCACGATTGTTGATGCCTGGAAATCATCCT
>JAAYYY010000313.1 GCA_012515125.1 Chloroflexota bacterium | reverse complement strand
TTGTAAAGGCCTGTCTGCAGGCCGGCAATAGCCCCGCCGTCGATTGCCAGCTCGTGCCGCTGCACGATCAGCGCGCCCGGCTGCCAGTGGAGAGCCGGCGCGCCGAGGTCGTCGCCGGCGGCAATGACCTGACCCTGCGCGTCCACAGCGTGGAAGAAAATGCGCCGCTCCTCGTCTGAGGGCGCGAGCACTCGCCAGTAGGTAAGAGCCTGGCAGGGTTGCCCGCTGCCCGGCCGGCAGCTCTCGTCCAGAGAATGGCCCAGGAATAGCAGCTCGCCGCCGAACGCCACCGACGCCGGATAGTCAGGCTCGGGCTCGGGCTGCCGGCTGAGCTGATATTCCACGAACCGGCCATGGGCCTCCGGTTCCGCACCCCAGGCAGCCAGCTCGGCGGCAAGGACCGGATGCAGCGGCAACACGGCCGGCTGCAGGAGACGCGCCGGCTGCTGCGGCGTCGCCCCGGCCGGAATGACGAGGGCGCGCAGCGGGTGGTAGTGGTGCAGGGTCAGGTCGTCGCGCTGCAGGTAGAGCGCCATCGTCGGCGAATCGACGGACTCCGGCGACCAACCGCCGATGGCAACTTCGCCAACAGCCTGCTCGTCGAGGTAGTGTGCGGCGTCACGCAGCGCCGTTTGCCAGGTAAATTGCACCTCGTCCTCGTCGCCGGGCCAGGTCACGAGGATATCCTCGGCGGTGTGGACGGTCTGGAAAAGAAGGATGCCCATGAAGAGGAGCGGAATAAACCACACCCTGCGCGCAATTGTGGATAACCGGCCGATTTCTGTGGATAACTTGGCCGTCCTGTGCATAACTATGGCCGGTAATGTGGTGAGAACCGGTAGGATATTGATCATACGTATGGTGCTGGGCGCATCTATAGTCATTAGACTGGGAATAAACGCCGTAAATATCCACAGAAGCAGGAATCCATACCGGGCATCGGCGACACGCCAGATGCTATAGAGCAGGCACCCGTAAAAGAAGAGCGCCAGAAGCGGGTGGAAGACCGTGCGGAAAGGCACCCCCTGGCGCCAGAGTGGGTCGCCGCTGAGGCCAAAGCCGGCCAGAATATCCACAAAGTTATCCACAACCGGCCGGAAATTGCCCTTGAACATGTCGCGCATCGGCTCGTTTACTTCGTACACGCGCACTTCGGCCTCGGGATGCATCTGCAGATAGGCGAGCAGCGGCACAGAAACGAGCGCGAAGATCAGCCAGAAGGCAGCCATGCCGCGCCGGCGCCGGCGCGATGCAGCTCGGTGGAAGAGCACGAGATAGAGTGTGAAACCGGCGTAGAATATGGGTACTGTGCGCGCCGCCATATACGTGTATATGCTGAGGCCGGCGACGAGCCCCGCCAGCAGGAAATCGCGGTTGCTATGGGCCGGCGGCGCTTCATCGCGCCGGCCCCAGGCGCGCCACCAGATGTACGCCGAGGCGCCGGAGAGCAGAGGCAGGCTGATAGCCCTCAGCCCCTGCCGGCTGTAGAAGACCGACCAGAAGAGGCTTGCCAGGAGTGCGGCGGCGAGCAGCGCCACGCTGCGCCCAAAGAGGCGCCGGTTCAGCGCGTAGGTCACGGCGATGC
The DNA here is from genome assembly GCA_012515125.1 of Chloroflexota bacterium. Taxonomy (GTDB): domain Bacteria; phylum Chloroflexota; class Anaerolineae; order Promineifilales; family Promineifilaceae; genus JAAYYY01. The sequence continues at coordinate 18,909 of JAAYYY010000313.1, read as the reverse complement.
CCAGCAGCCCTGAGAACGCCGCGGGCAGGCGCAGCGCCAGCGCGTGGCTGCCCAGCAGGTTGACGAAGAGCGCCTGTACGTAATGGAAGCCGGCCTCATGCCCGTAGGCATAAGGAAAGTAGACGCTGTGCTCGCCGTTAAAGATGCGGCGGACTATCAGCCAGTTAGCCACCTCGTCGTGCGAGAGGCCGGGCGGCGACAGCTCGAATAAGCCATAGAGCCGGAGGCCGGCTGCCACCAGGAAGATCAACACAAGCCACGCCAGGGCGCTTCGTCGAGTCAGATGCATATCAGGTCAGACGGAGACGGGCGGCGATGGGCGCCGGCAAGAGGGCCTGCAGAATCTGCCGCTCCTCTTCGCCTACGGCGCCGAGCAGCCAGAGGGCAACGAAATAAACAGGGAGGGCAACCAGAATCCCCAGCGCGGGCGAGGCCAGGCTGCCGGCAAAAAAGGCGACGCCCATGAGCGCCGTCGCGACGGCCGGCCGCCAGAGAAGACTGAGCCAGCGGACGTCCGGCATGCGGCGCTGCAGATAGACGTTAAAGATCGCCAGCAGCACAATCTCAGAAAGGATGGTCGTGGCGGCGGCAGCACGGTAGCTGTAGAGCGGCAACAACAGCAAATTCCCGACCAGGTTGACGAGCACGCCGAGAATGAAGGCGCGAACCTGCACCCGCTCCAGCCCCAGCGCAATCAGCGTGTAGTTGGTCACGCTGTTGATCCAGCCAATTGGGATCGACCAGATGACGATTTGCAGGGCAATGGCCCCATGTGGCAGGAACTCCGGGCCGCCAAGCACGCCGATGAGGGGATAAGCCAGCAAGGTCGTCACCAGGGCCGTCGGCAGCGAGATGAAAGCCATGAGCTTAACGGCCATGCGAAAGCTGCGCCGCGCATCGGCCAGATTGTCGCCGATCTGGCGAGAGATGACCGGGAAGAGGGCCATGGTGAAAAAGCTGGGGATGACGTTGATCGCCGTGACCCACTTATAGGCGCTGTTGTACCAGCCCACGGCTTCCTCGCCGTTGATCTGCTGCATCAGGGGCACGTCGATGAAGAAGAAGATCTGGGCCAGCAGATGGTTGATCATCAGCGGCGCGCTCTGGGAGACCATGCGCCGCTGCAGGCCGAAGTCCACCTGCCACGGGCCGTCGAAGCGGATCACCCGCCGTGCGGCGGCGGCGAGGATGCCGAGCGTGATGATATTGACGACGACCGAGACGGCAGCCATGCCCACGAAGCCATAACCCAGAAGCAAGGCGATGACGCCGAAGACAACTTTGAGAATGGTCGTCACCGTGGCAATCGCCGCCGGCGTCTCGGCCGTCTCGTAGGCGTAGAACAGACCGGCAAAGCTCTGCCCGGCGCCGCTGAAGAGCATCCCGGCGACGAGGTAGAGGATGGCGGCGACCGTATCGCCGCTGAGGGCGTTGGCGCCCCGGCTGGCGGCGGCGAGATAAGCCAGGATCGGCAGCGTAGCGACCGCGCTGGTTCCGAGCCGCAGGATCAGGGTATTGAGCAGATAGCGGCTGGACTCGCCGCGATCTCTGGAGACCTCGCGGATGATCAGCGTATTCAGGCCAAAATTAGCCAGGATCTCGTACCACATTGCCACGGCGACGGCAGTGGCAAAGCTGCCGGCGTCGGCGGGCCCGAGCACGCGCAGATAGAAGGCCGCGAAGAGGAAGTCAATCGACTTGTTAAAGAGGTTGAGCACCGTGGGCACAACGCTGTTCTTGGCAATACTGCGCGTGTTCGTCAGCTCCACGTCCGGGTTGTAGAAGCGGCGCCAGCCCCAGACGCCAAAGGCAAATAGGATGATGATCCCTGCCATGGCGCTGGTCAGGCCGCCCAGCTTGAAGGTCATCGGGCTGTAGCGGAAGCGCACTTCCCAGTCGCCGGCCGGCAGGAGCACGCCCCGGAAGTTGCCGTTGACCGGGTAGATGGTCACTTCGCGCTCCACGGCTTCCGGCTGGCCCATTGGCCGGAGGAACGCTTTCCAGCCGGGGAAATAACTGTCGTTGAGGACCAACCACGCCGGCTCGCCGACCCCCGCCGTCGCAACCACTTCGACGGTGCCATAAGCGGTGATGCCCGCCTCCAGGGGGAGCGCGGCAGCCGGCTGTGAGGCCAGAGGCACCGCATTATCCCACTCCTCGTCGTCTACCAGCACGTGCTGGCGCGGATCGAGCTCGCCCAACGCCGCCAGTGGCTCGGCGACAATGGCCGTCGCGGTCTGCGGCAGCACGTAGGCGCGAGGCATTGCAGCCAGATTCTCGTAGACGCGCAGCCCCTCGCCTTCCCAGACCTGTTCGTACTTGGGCAGGTCGATGGTCGCGCTCGTTACCACGTATTTCACGCCCAGCACGTCCAGCAGCGGCGAGTTGAGCGCCTGCCAGTCATAGACGGGCTGGATGCGGTTGAACAGCAGCTCATTCTGCGGTTCGATGGCCTCCATATAGCGCACGTAGCGGCGGGGGATGACTGAATCGTAGCCGCGCACATCCTGCAGACCGTAGAGCCAGGGCGAGTTCGCATTCAGCGGCTTGTCACCCTCCGGTGTATAGGTCGTCAGCCGCCAATGGCCCGGTTGCTGCTCCAGCCACTGCACGATCTCGGGTTTGTATGCCAGTAGCGCCGGATCGGCTGCCGCGTGGAAACCGGCGTTGGCGACGAGCAGATCCAGACCCACGACGAGCGCCGCCAGCCAGGGCCAGACCGGCCGGTTCCGTACGGAGAGGTGCTGGCGGCTGAACCGCAGCACCGCGCCGCTGGCAATAAGCGCCGCAGCCAGGATGAGCGCGTTGCGGAACTGGTAGCTGTAAAACGCACGCACGTCGGGGAAGGCGTCCGGCGCTCTGGTCAGGCCCATAAAAAGCCGCTCCAGCGTCGGCTCCAGCGCGTCGAAGAAGAGGTAGGAGGCGCCGAGGGCCAGCGCCAGGAGGGTGCCGCCCCAGAAGGCGAGCCCGGCGAGAGCAGTCACCGCGGACGGGCGGCCCCAGAGGAAAAAGGGGCGGAGCCAACCCGGCGCCTGGCGACCGGACGCTTCCGGGGCGGCCTCACGCGTGCGGGCGAGATAGTCCATGCCGTAACCGGCGAGCGCCGCGACCGCCAGCGACAGGGGGAAGACCCAGCGGAAGGGCGAGTGTAGCTGGTTAATGCCCGGAAGCCCGTAGTAGAGGAGACCGTAGAGCGGCGTGCCGAAGATGAAGGCCAGCGAAAGAAGCGCCAGGACGAGGAAAAAGAGGATAGCCGACCGGGGACCCCGCGAGCGGCTGGACCACGAGCGCAGGCCGAGCAGGGCGAGAAAGAGCGGCAGGATGCCCAGATAGATGCCGCCTTCGACGTAATTCTTGATGCCCCAGTCGCTGCTATAGGCGCCCCACGGATTGACCTCGCCGTGGGTATTGGTGGTGAAGGGCACGCTCTCCCCGCTGAACACGTCGAGATAGGAATGGTGGGCCGGATTGCCGAAGAAGTTAGGCAGCGCCAGCGTGAGGATCCGGCGCGGCGGAAAGGCCCAGCCTCGCACCTCTGCCAGCGAAGCGGCGCCTTCACGGAAGTTCGCCTGCCCGACCTCGTAGAACGGGATGAACTGCACGCCGCCCAGCATGACGCCAAGTAGCACCAGCGCCAGCAGCCAGAAGGCCGGTCGGGCCAGAGCGCGCGTTGTCGCCCGCACGCGTTCGCCGGGCGGCGCCTCCTGGCGCTGCTGCCGGGCCCGGGATAACAGCCGCCAGGCAGCATAGGCGGCCATGACCAGCAGGGTGTAGTAGGTAATCTCGATGTGCCCCGCGAGTATCTGGCAGCCCAGGGCCAGCGCGCCCAATGCAACCCACGGCAGTGTCTTGCCGGCGCCGCGCGGCGTGCTTGCCGCACGGATGACCATCTCGACCACGGCCAGCAGCAGGGGCAGCCAGGCCGCGCCGCCGATGATCATCGGGAAGACGGCGGCGCTGACGAGCATGAAGCCGGAGCCCTGGAAGACGAGGGCGGCCACAACCCCACTGGCGCGGCGCAGCGTCATGACGCGGGCGAAGATATACATGAAGACGCCCGCGAGCCAGAGCTGGCTGACCGTATACCACCCATAGGCCGCCGGCAGCGGCAGGACCAGGAAAAAGAGGCTGAACGGATAATAGGCGGCGTTCTGTCCGGTCGCCAGGAAGGGCGAGCCGGCAAAGAGGTAGGGGCTCCACAACGGGATCTCCCCGTTGCTCAGGCTCTCGCGGATGAACTGCTTCCAGGCGTAGTTCTCGAGGATCAGGTCGCTGAGCAGGCTGTTGTGCGGCGTGCCGACGCCCAGCTCTTCGGCGGCGCTGGCCCAGGGCTGCCACTGGAATAGGTTGTCGGCGGGCACCATCGTGCGCCCGCCAACCGTCACGTCGGCGAACAGCAGGAACGGCAGGACAAGCAACCCCAGAATGATCAGGATGTCGGCGCTATAGGCGCGGAGGAGGCGTTTCATGCCGCCGCTACGTTCCTCGTCTGCAAAAAAAAACAGGGCCGGAAGCCCTGACCGCACGAAAAGACCAGATGCGGAAATGGCCGCACCGGGTAACAATTCTAGCAAATTGGATGGTCAGCGCCACCTGCCTCACGAGGGGCTAATCGCCGGTGGCGGACGGAGAGGTTACTGGATCGGCTCCTTGTCAATCCGGAAGACGCCCGATTGGGCGCCCTGGCAGATGCATTCCAGCTCTTCGACACGGAATTCCAGGCCGCCGCTGACCCAGCGCAATGTCTCCTGGAGAATGCCCACGGCGACGAAGCCGACCGGGCGGTCGCAGTTGGTGCGGCCCCAGCACATCGAGCAGCGATCGATGTAATAGAGGAAATGGTCCCCGTGGTCCTCAACCCGGCTGGTCTGGTCGCTGAACTGGGTAAAGATACGGGCCACGGCCGGCACGCCGATGCGGAGTTTTGTCTTGAGGGGCAGGACCTTAAAGGCCAGATCGCCAACACCGGCGAGCGCGCCAAAGCTCTTCAGCCCGCGAGCGAAAATAGCCCGTCCGCCCCGCAATGCCAGCCCACGCCCACCGCGCGGGCCGTAAATTTCCTCCAGACCCCTGTTCAGATTGGTGATGTAGGCGAAGTCAAACTCGCGCTCAAGATTGTCGGGAGGAAGCTCGTGAATGAACTGGCGGAGGTCGATCAGGTTAAGCAGGGCGTTGAGCCCGTTGCGCCCCATGACCTCTTCCAGCGCCAAGAGAAAGATGCGCCCCATCTTGTTAGGATAGTAGTAGCCGCTCAGGGGAACTAATTCTTTCACCAAAACCTCCAACAAACAGGGCGGGCCGGCGCAAGAGCCGGGAGAAACGGACCCTGGAACCAGTATAGCGGATGGCACGCCGCGATCAATGGACCAAGAGTATTATAGTCGTGGCATACTTTATGGCAACTTCACAGGAGTCGGTGATACAATGGCATCCCAAAAGAGGGATAAGGTCATGGCCCAGGCGACGATGTACTTCCCTGATGATTTCCTCTGGGGCACGGCGACCAGCTCACATCAGGTAGAAGGCAACAACGAGAATAACGATTGGTGGCAGTGGGAGCAGCAGGAAGGCACGATCCTGGAGGGTGGCCGTTCCGGGCGGGCCTGTAACTGGTGGGAGAACGCCGAGGCCGACCTGGATCTGGCGGCGGAGATGGGCAACAACGCCCACCGCCTGTCGCTGGAGTGGAGCCGCATCGAGCCAGAGCCGAGCGTATTTGACGACGCTGCCCTCGGCCGCTACCGGGAGATTCTGCAGGCCCTACATGACCGGGGCATGCAGCCGATGGTCACTCTGCACCACTTCTCCAATCCGGTGTGGCTGGTTGAGAAAGGGGATTTTTCGGTCGAGATCGTGGTCGATTACTTTCGCCGCTACGCCGAGCACGTCGTCGATAGCCTTGGCGATCTCGTCGCGCAGTGGGTGACGATCAACGAGCCGATGGTCTACGTCGTGGCGCGCTACCTGGAAGGCGCGTTTCCGGCCCCGAAGCAGCGTGGCTGGGGGGTGGTGCCGCGCGTGCTCAACCACCTCCTGCGCTGCCATGTGGCGGCCTACGAGGCCATCAAAGCGCGCTACCCCCAGGCGCCGGCCGGCGTCGCCAAAAACCTGATCGTCTTCCAGCCGGCGCCGCCCGGCCGCGGCAGCCCGTTGAATGCGTGGTGGGCGGCGCGCATCAGCAGCCTCTTCAACGACTGGTGGATGGAGGCGATGCATACCGGCCGGCTCCGCCGTCCTCTTGGCAGCGGGCAGCTCCGCGGCCTGCAGGGCAGCTTCGACTTCGTGGGCATCAACTACTACACACGGCGCTACTGCCGCTTTGGCAAGCTATACGAAAGCGACTGGGGCGAGGATGCCATCGTCAGCGACGGCAATTACGGCGAGGTCTACCCGGACGGTCTCTTCCAGGTCATCAAACAGTCGCTGCGTTACGGCAAGCCCATCTACATTACCGAGAATGGCGTGCCCGATGCCGCCGACCGGCTCCGGCCGGCGTTTCTGCTCAGCCACCTGCGCGAGATCTGGCGAGCCGTCAGCTTCAACTGGCCTGTGATGGGCTACTATCACTGGAGCCTGATCGATAACTTTGAGTGGGAGCGCGGTTGGACCCAGCGCTTCGGCCTCGTCGAGCTGGATCCCGAAAGCCAACAGCGGCGCTGGCGGCCAAGCGGCCGGCTCTACGCCGAGATCTGCAAGAGCTTCAGCATTAGCAGCGACATGGCCGAACGATACGCGCCGGAGCTGATGCCGGTGCTCTTTCCAGGATAGCTACAGTACAGATTCGCTGGAAAAGTTGTCTTGAGCTAAGTTTCCGTTTATTAACGTCGGCGCTCTTTATGCTATAATGTCCAGGCTCACGCGGGCAGATTTTTCAAGACCGGAGCCTTATAAGGCCAGATTACATTGGGAGATAACGAATGTCTGGACATTCAAAATGGTCAACGATCAAGCATAAAAAGGCGGCTGCCGACACCAAGCGCGGCAAGCTGTTCACGCAGTTGACCAAGGAACTGACCATTGCAGCGCGCGAAGGGGGCGGAGACCCGGAGTTTAATGCCCGGCTGCGTCTGGCGGTGGATAAGGCGAAAGAAGCCAACATGCCCAAGGACAACATCGACCGGGCCATCAAGCGCGGGACCGGCGAGCTGGAAGGGCAGGAGCTACACGAAGTCGTCTATGAAGGGTACGCGCCACATGGGGTGGGCGTGTTGATTGAGGTCGTCACCGATAACCGCAACCGGGCCGTCGCCGAGCTGCGCCACGCGCTGAGCCGCAACGGCGGCTCGATGGCCGAAGCCGGTTCCGTGGCCTGGCAATTCGAGCGCAAGGGCTACCTGACGCTAAAAGAAGCGGTGGCAGACGAGGATGAGCTATTCCTGGTGGCGGCGGATGCTGGCGCCGAGGACGTAAGCTTTGACGACGGCGAAGTGGAGATTTACACAGAGCTGGAAGCCTTCACCAGCGTGCGCGATACACTGACCGAAATGGGCTACGACCTCGACGAAGCGAAGGTGATCTACGCGCCCAAGAATCCGGTGACGCTCGACAAAGCCCAGGCCGTGCAGGTGCTCAAGGTGCTGGATCAGCTCGAGGAGCTGGACGACGTGCAGAACGTATACCCCGCCATGGAGATTACGGACGAGCTGATCGCGGCAATGGAAGCAGGCTGATGCGAATCCTGGGGCTCGATCCGGGGACGGCGACGACGGGCTACGGCATCATCGACGTCGTCGAAGGAGAGCCAAGCGTGGTCGCCTACGGCGTCATCCGTACTGAGCCGCAGCAGGCGATGGCGCAGCGACTGCAGATCATCTATCGGGCGCTCTGCGAGCTGCTGGACGAGTACCGGCCCGACGCCGCCGCGATAGAAGAGGTCTTTTTTGGCCGCAACATAACGACGGCCATCACGGTAGGGCAGGCGCGGGGCGTGCTGCTCCTCGCGCTGGCCAATGCCGGCGTGCCCATCGAGGAGTACTCCCCACCGAAAATCAAGGATGCCGTGACCGGCTACGGAAAAGCGGACAAACATCAGGTGCAGCTTATGGTCCGCAACCTGCTGCACCTGGAGGAGACGCCACGGCCGGACGATGCAGCCGACGGGCTCGCCGTCGCGCTCACCCACTTCCAGCACCAGCGCTACTCCTCGTTGTTAAGCTAGGCGAGGCCATCAGGATCAGCCATGCCCATTATCAAGACCGACCAGCCCGATAGCACTGAGTTCTGGCACAACTTATTCTCCCGTATCCAGGAACAGCTCAACTACGACCCCCAGGATAAAGGACCGGAGTTCGATCCCTCGACGCTTTCCGCCCTGCGACTCCTGCGCGACCCTGATTTGCCGGTGCCGCTGCGGGCCATCAACCAGTTTAGCGAAGGCGCGAAAAAGCGCCTCTACCGGCCCCTGCTGCCCCCAGAGCTGCTGGTGCGCTTCGGCATTGATCCGATTACCTGGCGCGGGCCAGACGGCGATGGGCACGTGCGCCTGGTGGCCCCGAAGGAGAAGGGTCAACTCAAGATAGAGGCGTTCCACCGGCTCGATGCCCGCGATCCGTTTGCCTATATCGAGCTGGTGGACAACAACTTCAACGGCATTAACGTCGTGCTCGTCGTGATGAACGACCCGGAGAGCCCACGGTTCGACACCGACGTTTCACCGGAAGGAGAGCGCACGCTCTTTGGCACCGTGAACCGCAACCTGGAAGCCGAAGCGGCGGCGATGGCGGCGGGTCTGGCGCCGGCCCAGGTGCGCCGGGGGCTGCGCGCGACCAACATAGCTCTGCTGCATCTGGAGAGCTTTCTGGCGATGCTCGGCCACGAGTCATTTGCCGCCGAGCCGCTGACCTACGCCACCGCCCTGCTCTTCGAAAGTCGGGGCTTCTCCTACATGACCGGACGGCGGCTGATGGAGGAGATCGACCGGGAGTTCCGGCCGGGCGGGCGCCTGCACGCAGCCCTCGACGGCAGCACTCCCTTCCGCCAGCCGGGCCAGGAAAAAAACATACGCGGGCGGGCCTGGGCGATCCACGACGGCGTGCTCCGGGCCATCGATCGGAGCTGGAACGACGTGCGCATGGTCAAGCGGCTGGGCCACAACGCGGGGATCAACACGTTTCCCGACGCCGTCTATTAGCCGGGGAGATCAGCCCTCGCCAGAAATGTAGAGGCGCGGTACGCGGGTGTTGATGTTGGTCAGCACCTCGTAGGGGATCGTGCCGGCCCAGCGGGCGATGTCGGCCGCCGTAATCTCTTCCTCGCCCTGTTTGCCCAACAAGACAACCTCGTCGCCGTTATAGGCTGTTTCCCAGCCGATGCTGACCATCGTCTGGTCCATACAGACGCGGCCCACGACCGGGTAGCGCCTCTCCCGGATCAGGACCGACGCGTTGTTAGAGAGGTTGCGAAAGTAGCCGTCGCCATAGCCCACGGGGATCGTTACCACCCGGCTCATCTCCTCCGGCGCCCAGGTCGAGCCATAGCTAACCGGGTCGCCGGGCTGGACGACCTTGAAGTAAACGACAAGCGATTTCCAGGAAAGGGCGGGCTGCACCGGCACCGTCCGGGGCACGTCGTCCGAGGGATAGACGCCATAGAGCAGGATGCCGGCGCGGACCATATCCAGGTGGCTTTCGGGGAGCTGCAGGATGCCGCCGGAGTTGGCAATGTGGCGCATAGGAGGCTGCAGCCCGCGCTCCTCGTAAAAGGTCAGCACGTCGAGGAACCGCTGGAGCTGGATCCGGGCCGAATTCAGATCGGCGGCGTCGGCATTGGCGAAGTGGGAGTAGATGCCTTCCACAAAACAGTGGTCGCAGCCTAACGACGCTTCCAGCAGCGAGCGGGCGTTGTAGTAGTGCACGCCGATGCGCTCCATCCCCGTATCGATCTTGAGGTGGACGCGCGCCACAGCGCCGCGAGCGCGCGCTGCCGTCTGGATCTGCTCCAGCTTCTCCAGCGAGGAAGCGGTCAGCGTCAGGTCATAGTCGAGGAAGAGGGGCACCTGATTGCCGAGGATGCCGCCGAGGACGAGGATAGGCGCGTCGATCCCCTGCTCGCGCAGTAGGATACCCTCCTCCAGATAGGCGACGCCCAGATAGTCGGCGCCGGCGGCGACGAGGTGGCGGGCCACGGCGACGAGTCCATGCCCGTAGGCATTGGCTTTGAGGATAGCCATCACGCGCGCCGGGGAGACGTGGGCCTTGATAGCCTGGTAATTGGCGCTGAGACAGTCCAGGTTGACCTCGACGTGGGTCGGGCGAACAACGCCGTTCGTGGTAATCGTCGCTTCGTTAATCATTGGGCGCATTGTACCTGTCTCTGGTGACAGCGAACAAGAGAAAAGGTGACGTTTGTCACCATCGCCATACCTTGCATCGGTACCGGCGCGGATATACAATTTTCAGACAATTGATATCTGGGCCTAGTGGCTGTTCGGGAGAGGGTGTGGCTGGCGGCTCGTGCGTCAGGCCCACCGCCGAAGGGGCAAGCCGGGTACGCTCGCTGCAGCATCGGGTGAAACTCTCAGGCAAAAGGACCGGACAGGCGGGCACTTCTGGAAAGCCCGGCAGCAAGGACGGCTGCCGGGCACCGACGGGGCAAGCCGGCCGGGCACCGGCGAATCTCTCAGGTAGCTGACAGAGGACGGCAGCAACAGACCTGTTTGCCAGCCGTCCTTTTTCTTTGGCCTACAGCCTACAGACCTGAAAGCACAGGAGGTTACACACAATGACGAAAATCAACGACGATCTGCTCTACACCAGGGACGACGAGTGGGTTCGTGTCGAAGGTGAGGAGGCGGTTGTTGGCATCAGTGACTATGCCCAGAACTCGCTCTCTGACATTGTTTACCTGGAACTCCCAAGCGTCGGCGATAGATTCGGCAAGGGCGACAGCTTCGGCGTAGTCGAGTCGGTGAAGGCGGCTGCCGACCTGTACATGCCGGTCAGCGGCGAGGTCATAGCAGTCAATGAAGCTCTGGTAGACCGGCCCGAGCTGGTCAACGAAGACCCCTATGGCGAAGCGTGGATGGTGCGCGTCCGGTTGGATGATTCGAGCGAGCTGGACGAGCTGATGGATGCGGATGCCTATCGCGTCTATAACGAGGATCGCGACTAACGAGGAGACGTCATGTCCCACTTATCTCCCAATGAGTCCAGTAACCTGGACCTCCTGAAAGACAACACGACTTTCATCAACCGCCACATTGGCCCCAAGGGTAAGGCGGTTGAGGCGATGCTGGCGGAAATCGGCGTCGATTCGCTGGAAACGCTGATTGACAAAGCCGTGCCGCCCGTCATCCGCATGAAAGGAAGCCTGAATTTGCCGGAGCCGCAAAGCGAGGCCGAGGTGCTGGCCGATTTGCGCGCGCTGGCGAAGAAGAACAAGGTCTACCGCTCGTTCATCGGCATGGGCTACTACGACACGTTCGTGCCGCCTATCATCAAGCGCAACATCCTGGAAAACCCCGGCTGGTATACACAGTACACGCCCTACCAGCCGGAAATCGCCCAGGGGCGGCTGGAGGCGCTGCTCAATTTCCAGACGATGGTCGCCGATCTGACCGGTCTGGAGATTGCCAACGCGTCCATGCTGGACGAAGCGACGGCCGCCGCCGAGGCGATGATGATGTGCCTGCGCGCCCAGAAGCGCGGCTCGACGGCCAATACCTTCTTCGTCTCCGAGCTATGCCACCCGCAGACCATCGCCGTCGTGCAGACCCGCGCCGAACCCTTCGGCATCGAGGTCGTCGTCGGCGACCACCGCACCTACGATTTCGGCGATGACCTGTTTGGCGTCCTTGTTCAGTACCCGACGAGCAACGGCGACATCTACAACTACGAGGAATTCTTCGCCAGGGCGCATGAGAAGGGCGCGCAGACGGTCGTAGCGACCGACCTGCTCGCGTTGACCCTGCTGCGCCCGCCTGCCGAGTTCGGCGCCGACGTCGCCGTGGGCAACAGCCAGCGCTTTGGCGTGCCAATGGGCTATGGCGGGCCGCACGCCGCCTTCATGGCCACCCACGAGAGCTACACACGCCAGCTCCCGGGCCGGCTGATCGGCGTTGCCGTCGATTCGCAGGGTAATCCGGCGCTGCGTCTGGCTCTGCAGACGCGCGAGCAGCACATCCGCCGCGAGCGCGCCACCAGCAACATCTGCACGGCGCAGGTGCTTCTGGCTATCATGGCCTCGATGTATGCCGTCTACCACGGGCCGGAAGGGCTGCGCCGTATCGCCCGGCGCGTGCATCTCCTGACCCGGCTTCTGCAGCAAGGGCTGGGCGCGTTGGGCTACAAGACCAACGGGACGCCCGTCTTCGACACGCTGCAGGTGCAGACAACCGTCGAGGACCGGGACGCGATCCGCGAGCGGGCGCTGGCCCAGGATATCAATCTGCGCTACTTCGACGACGGCACCATCGGCATCAGCCTGGACGAGACAAAGACGCTCGACGACGTGCGCGACCTGCTGGGTATCTTCGGCGCCGCCGAGGGACAGTTCGACCTGCAGGCGATGGCCGGGCTTGTCGATCTTTCATTCGCAACGCCCTTCCAACGGACCAGCGATTACCTGACCCATCCTGTCTTCCATAGCTACCACTCCGAGACGGAGATGCTGCGCTACATCAAGAAGCTGGAGAGCCGGGACCTTTCGCTGGCTTTCTCGATGATCCCGCTCGGCTCCTGCACGATGAAGCTGAACGCCACCGCGGAGATGGAGCCGATCACCTGGCCCGAGTTCACCGGGCTCCACCCCTTCGCGCCGCGCGACCAGGCAGCCGGGTATACCGAGCTTTTCAAGCGGCTGGAGGCCGCGCTCGCGGAGATCACGGGCTTTGCCGCCGTCAGCCTGCAGCCGAACGCCGGCTCCCAGGGCGAGTACACCGGGTTGATGGTCATCCGCGCTTACCACGCCAGCCGGGGCGAGGCGCATCGCAACATCTGCCTGATCCCCAGCTCGGCGCACGGCACCAACCCCGCCAGCTCGGTGATGGCCGGCCTCGAAGTCGTCGTGGTCGCCTGCGACGACGACGGCAACGTAGACGTCGAAGACCTGCGCAAGAAGGCCGAGCAGCATCAGGACAGGCTGGCGGCGATGATGATCACCTATCCATCCACGCACGGCGTCTTCGAGCCGGACATCCGCCAGCTGATCGACATCGTGCACCAGTATGGCGGGCAGGTTTATCTGGACGGCGCGAACATGAACGCCCTGGTCGGGCTGGCCAAGCCGGGAGAGTTCGGCGCCGACGTCTGCCACCTGAACCTGCACAAGACCTTCAGCATCCCGCACGGCGGCGGCGGCCCGGGCATGGGCCCGATTGGCGTGGCCGAACACCTGCAGCCATTCCTGCCCGGCCATCCGGTAGTCGAGGGCGTGGGCGGCAGCCAGGCCATCGGCGCCATCGCCGCTGCGCCGTGGGGCAGCGCTGCTATCCTGCCGATTTCCTACACCTACATCGCCATGATGGGCGCGGAAGGGCTGACCCAGGCGACGCGGATCGCCATCCTCAACGCCAACTACATAGCCGCCCGGCTCGACCCGCACTTCCCCGTTCTCTACAAGGGCGCGAACGGCTACGTGGCCCACGAGTGCATCGTCGATCTGCGGGAGCTGAAGGATAAGGTGGGCATCCCGGTGGACGATGTCGCCAAGCGGCTGATGGACTACGGCTTCCACGCGCCGACGATGAGCTTCCCGGTGCCCGGCACTCTGATGATTGAGCCGACCGAGAGCGAAGGTAAGGCCGAGCTGGACCGTTTCTGCGACGCGATGATCCAGATCCGCCAGGAGATCCAGGCAGTGGCCGACGGGCGCTACGACGCTACGGACAACCCGCTGCACAACGCCCCGCACACGGCCCAGATGCTCGCCGGAGAGTGGACGCATCCTTACTCGCGTGAGGAAGCCGCCTACCCCGCCGACTGGCTGAAGGAGAACAAGTTCTGGCCGGCCGTGGGCCGCGTGGACAACGTCTACGGCGACCGCAATCTGTTCTGTGTCTGCCTCCCCGTCAGCGAGTATGAGCAACTACCACGGGAGTTTGAAGTCGCGCTGTCCTGACCGGCGGCGCTATGAAGCGTGAAAAAAGTGCCTGGCTCCTCTCCCGAGCCAGGCACTTTTCTTTTTTAGCCGGCGGGCTATTGTATTCAGCGCACCACACGGACCAGGTGGTAGCGTTTTTTGCCTTTGCGCAGGACGAGAAACTGCCCGTCGATGGCGTCGGCCAACGTCGCCGCCTGCGCCGGGTCGTCCACGCGCCGGTTGTTGAGGTAGATGCCGCCACCCTGTACGTCGCGCCTGGCCTGCCCCCGGCTGGTCGCCAGCCCGCTCTCGGCCACCAGATCTACGACAGGCACGCCGCCATCCTGCAGCGCCGAGCCGCGCAACTCGCTGGAAGGCACGTCGGCAAAGATGTCGGCGATATCGCGCGCATCCAGCCCCTCCAGGTCGCCGCCAAAGAGCACAGCCGAGGCCTGTTGTGCGCGCGTCAGCTCGTCCGGCCCGTGTACGGTGCGCGTCATCTCCTCGGCCAGCCGCCGCTGCGCCTCCCGTGCTTCCGGCTGCGACGCCACCTTGGCCGCGAGTTCCTCAATCTCCTCGCGCTCCAGAAAGGTGAAGTATTTCAGATAGTTGATCACCTTCTCGTCTTCGACGTTCAGCCAGAACTGGTAGAAGCGGTATGGCGAGGTGCGCTCGGGATCGAGCCAGACCGATTCGCCGGCAGCCGTCTTGCCAAACTTGGTGCCGTCGGCCCGCGTAATCAGCGGGTAGACGAGCCCGGCAACCCGCTCGCCGCGCACCCGGCGGATCAGCTCCACGCCGGCGACGATGTTGCCCCACTGGTCGCTGCCGCCCGTCTGCAGCCGGCAGCCGTAGGTGTCAAAAAGGGTCAGGTAGTCGAAAGCCTGCAGCAGCATATAGCTGAACTCGGTGTAGCTGATGCCAGTCTCTCGATCCAGCCGGCCGCTGACCGAGTCCTTCGCCATCATATAGTTGACGGTGAAATGCTTGCCCACGTCGCGCAGGAAGGCCATCATGCTCACCTGAGATAGCCAGTCGTAGTTGTCGACCAGGCGCGCGGGGTTGCCCGGCGCGTCAAAATCCAGAAAGTGCGCAAGCTGCTGCTTGATGCTGGCGACGTTAGCCTCGACCTGTTCCCGCGCTAACAGATTGCGCTCCTCTGACTTGCCGCTGGGATCGCCGA
This sequence comes from Chloroflexota bacterium, assembly GCA_012515125.1. GTDB lineage: Bacteria > Chloroflexota > Anaerolineae > Promineifilales > Promineifilaceae > JAAYYY01. The sequence goes on along the minus strand of JAAYYY010000313.1, from coordinate 3,710 downwards.
CCATTCCCGTGCCGCCTCCGGCGACGGCAATGACCGAATGGCCAAAGCGCTGGAAACGAGCCAGGTTCAGCAGCGGAACGAGATGGCCGATGTGCAGGCTGTCGCTGCTGGGATCGAAGCCGTTGTACAGGGTAATCATCTGGCCGCTCTTCAGCAGATCGCGCACGCCCTCGGTCTCGTCGTAAATCAGGCCGCGCCAGGTTAGCTCGTCGTAAATGTTGTTTGTCACGGTCTCAATCTCCTACAGAACTGAATGGTGATCCTATGCGTCCGGCCGGGCGCTGTCAAAACGAACAAAAAAAGACGCGGGCCAAGCCGCGTCTTTCTGGGGTACGTTTCCTGCTGACCAGTGCTTACTTACGCAGGCGAACCTCTCCCACGCCGGCACGGCGTTGGCGTTGTTTCGCAATAGGCGTAAGCATAGGTCAGTCGCAACATCGTGATCACACTATAGCATGCCCAGGGAAGAGCGTCAATCCATTTTTGACAGTGGGCATAATCAGCCCCCGGCCAGCAACTTGTCTACAGCCGACGAGAGCTGCGCCAGATTGCGCACCGGGTAGACGGCGTCGCACAGAGCGGCGTACTCGCGCATGTCGCTGTCCCCGACGCCCCACTGCCGCTCGGCTTCCGGGTTGAGCCAGATCAGCCGGCGCGCCCGGCGCTGGAGCATCTTGACGAGGTCGAGCCTCGGCGAGTTGAAATTGTTGCGCCCATCCCCGAGGATGATCACCGTCGTGCGTCCGGTCACCGTGCTCAAATGCTGCTTGCAGAAAATGTCCAGGCAGAAGCCGAGATCCGTGCCATAGGGCCGGTAGGGCAACATGCGCCGGATGATGTCAAAGGCAGCATCGGGCTGCCGGTCGCCGATCAGCTGCAAAACTTCTGGCGGAAACTCCAGGAGCTGATCGTAGAAGGCAAAGCTGCGCACCTTGGAGACCTGGTCATGCAGCTGCTGGGACAGGTAAAGCATGAATTCGACCACGTTCTCGGTAGAGCGGGAGACATCGCAGATGAGGACAAGGCTGGGCTTGAGCTTCTTCTTCTTCAGCTTCATCTCGAAGGGCACGCCGCCGAAGCGCTGGTTGGCGCGGATGGTGCCCTTGGCGTCGAACTTGCCCTGCTTACCCCGCTTGCGGCGGAGTGCGGCGCGGCTGCGCAGCTGCGTGACCATACGCTGCACCTCGCGGCGCAGCTTCTCTGTCTCCTCCTCGCTGAGCGCGTCAAAGGGCTTATGCATCAGGTCGCTGGTATGTAACTGATCCGGCCGGTTGGCGCGATCCTGGGCAATCTGCAGCCCGATCTGCTGCGCCACCTGCTCGGCCAGGGCTTCGCGGTTCGCCTGGACAACGCCGAGGAGCTTCTCGATGGCTTCATGGCTCATGCCCATCTCCTGCAGCTTCTCGATGAGCTGCTGGAGCATCTCTTCCAGGTGCTCGAAGCCCATCTGGCGCAGCATTCGTCGCGTAACCCACTTGCCTTCTTCGGGATTATCAGCCCACTGCGCGCCGGCCTGCCGGGCCAGCTCTTCCAGTTCTTCCTTGGTCGGCCCCTCGCCGCTGGTCAGCCAGTCCATCAGCTTCTGCAACCGCCCGCTCAGCGCGGAGAGTGCGGCTTCCAGCATCTCCTGCTCGTCGGGGCTCATATCCTCCAGCGCATTTTGCAGGGGCGGCCCCCCACTGCCGAAGTAGAGAGGGAATAGCTCGTCGAAGACGGGGAAGTCATTCGATTCCTTGACGAGCGTGGTTCTCAGGCTTTCCCGGAAGCGCCCCTTGTCGGCGACGCCCAGCGTCTCCACGGCTTTGAGTGCATCGATGGATTCGGCGAGGCTGACGCGCACGCCCCCGGCCCGCAGACCCCGCACAAACTCCACGATTCGATTATCCATAGCGCCCTCCCGGCCGGTGGCTGCCGCCATTCCCCAGCAGGCGGCGGGCTTTGGCCACGTCGGCCTCGTATTTCAGCAACACAGTCAACGTGTTACGCAGCGTCTCCTCGTCGATTGCCGTGGCGTTGAGGGCGACGAGAGCGCGGGCCCAATCGAGTGTTTCGCTAATGCTGGGGACTTTGCGCAGGTCCATGTTGCGTAGCTGCTGGACGACGGCGACGGCCTGTCGGGCCAGCTCTTCGCTGAGCGCGGGCACTTTGAGCCGCACGATATCCAGCTCAGCCTCGCGTGTGGGGTAATCGACGTAGAGGTAGAGGCAGCGCCGCTTGAGCGCTTCGCTCAGCTCGCGGGTGTTGTTGCTGGTCAGCAGGACCATAGGCTGGTGGCGCGCCGTAATCGTGCCCAGCTCCGGGATGCTGACCTGAAAGTCGCTGAGCACTTCCAGCAGGAAGGCTTCAAACTCGACGTCGGCCCGGTCAATCTCGTCGATCAGCAGGACGACGGGCTCTTCTGAGGTGAGGGCGGTGAGCAGGGGGCGGGGCAGGAGGAAGTTCTCTGAGAAGAAAACGTCTTCTTCCTGGGCGAGCCGGTTGGCGGCGTCCGCCAGGCTCTGACTGCCGCCCAGAAAGTCATGCAGGGTGTCACGCAGGAGCTGGGTGTAGAGCATCTGCTTGGCGTACTCCCACTCGTAGAGCGCCTTACTTTCGTCCAGGCCCTCATAACACTGCAGACGCACGAGGCGATATTCCAGAGCCCCAGCCCATGCTTTGGCCAGCTCAGTCTTGCCGACCCCGGCCGGTCCCTCGGCGAGAATCGGTTTGCATAATGACTGGGCCAGGTAGACGACGGTGCCGATCTCCTCGGATGCGATGTATTGCTGCTGGCCAAGCCGCTGGCGGACATCATCAATATCTAGGAACATGAACTGCCTCCATTGTTAACTGTCCGTCTTCTACCTTCCCTTGATGGGTCAGGATTGTAGAACAGACGGGCGAGGATGTAAACTAGACGAATGGGCAGGCTAACGTAGCTATAAGGGCCGACGCTATCTAAGGTTATCTATCACACGATGAGAGGACGACGATGATCATCCGCGGGACAACCAGCCTGGTAGGTCTGATCGGCTGGCCTATAGCCCACAGCCTGAGCCCGATCATGCACAACGCCGCCGCACAGGCGCTGGGGCTGGACCTCGTATACGTCCCGCTGCCGGTCGCTCCGGGGGAAGTAGGCGAGGCGGTCCGCGGGCTGCCGGCGCTTGGCTTCCTGGGCGCGAACGTGACCGTCCCACACAAAGAGGCTGTGCTGCCCTTTCTGGACGAGCTGGACGGCGCAGCGCAGGCGATTGGGGCGGTTAACACGATCTGTGTCCGGAGAAGTGGCGAGAATAGCCCATACCGGCGAATGATCCTGCACGGAACGAATACCGACGCTGCCGGCCTCGTCGCCGACCTCCAGGCAAAGGGGATTGTTTTCGCTGAGAGGGATTGCCTCGTGCTCGGGGCGGGCGGCGCGGCCCGGGCTGCCGTCTATGCGCTGGCCAGCAAGGGCGCGCGCGTGCACCTCTTCGCGCGGCGGGCGGAGCAGGCCGAACAGGTGGTGGCACAGGTCGCGCGCTACCTGCCGGTTGCGCCGGCGTCGGCCCATCAATGGGCCGAGCTACCGGCGCTCGTGCCTGCCCTGGAAGCGCCGCTTATCGTCAACGCGACGCCGCTGGGCATGCCGCCGCACGAGGATGCATCGCCCTGGCCGGCCGGGCTGCCCTTTCCGGCCGGCAGTTTCATCTACGATATGGTCTACAGTCCGCCCGAAACGGTTTTGC
>JAAYYY010000312.1 GCA_012515125.1 Chloroflexota bacterium | reverse complement strand
AGGGCGGCGGCGTCTCCCAGGCGCTCGGCACCGGCGGACGCGACCTGAAGGCTGAAGTCGGCGGCATTTCCACACTGCAGGCGCTGGACCTGCTCCGCCGTGACCCGCAAACAGAGGTCGTCGTGCTTGTCTCCAAGCCACCCGACCCCGACGTGGCCCGGCAGGTGTTGGGCGCGGCGCTGCACGCGGGAAAGCCGGTCGTCGTCTGCTACCTGGGTTATGCGCCGCCGGCCCGCCGCCTGGGAAACCTCTACTTCGCCGCCGGTCCGGAAGACGCTGCCATGATGGCCGCCAGCCTTTCACAGCAACCCGATACGCCAGAAACCGTCAATACACGAAAGATCGCCGGTGGTTACCTGCGCGGCCTCTTCTCCGGCGGCACGCTGGCCTATGAAGCGCTGCTCGCCCTGCAGGAGCTGCTGCAGCCCCTCTACAGCAACGTCGCCACCCGGCCGGATCAGCGGCTGGCCGACAGCTTCCGCAGCCAGGGCCACACCATCGTCGATCTTGGCGAAGATGAGTTCACCCAGGGCCGGCTGCACCCGATGATGGACAACGACCTGCGCCTGCGCCGGCTGCAGCAGGAAGCGGCTGATCCTGAGACCGGGCTGATCCTGCTCGACGTCGTGCTCGGCGAAGGCGCGCACCCCGACCTGACTGCCGAGTTAGCGCCGGCTATACGCAAAACGCTCCAGCAGCGCGACGATCTTGAGATAGCCGCTCTCCTGGTCGGCACAGATGGAGATCCACAGGGTGTAGACCTGCAGGCTGAGCGGCTACACGAATCCGGCGCCTCTGTCTTCCGCAGCAGCGCCGAGGCGCTGGCTTACGTCGCCCGGCGGCTGGCCCCCGCCTCCGAGCCGCCGGTCCCAGCGTTACCGCTGGCCGATTTCCAGGGCGAGCTGGCAGCGATCAACGTCGGGCTGGAGTCCTTTTACGACAGCCTGCAGGGGCAGGGCGCAACCGCCGTGCAGGTGGCGTGGCGCCCGCCGGCCGGAGGCAACGAGAAGCTGATGGGTATTCTGGCGAGGATGAAACGTGATCGACATTGACCAGGCTAACGAGACCGCCGTCGGGCGCATGATGGCTGCCCGGCCGATCCTGCGCACGGTGGCGCCTGCGCGCGAGGTCATTCCCGGCATGCGCGATAACCTGCTGCTGCACGCCGGCCCGCCGATAACGTGGGAGCGGGCATCGGGGCCGATGCGCGGCGCGATCGTCGGCGCGCTCATCTACGATGGGCTGGCGGTGGACTGGGAAAGCGCCGCCCGGATGGTCATGGCCGGCGACGTGACGTTGGAGCCGTGCCACGAGCACAGCGCCGTGGGGCCGATGGCCGGCGTCACCTCGGCCTCCATGCAGGTCTACGTCGTGGAGAACGTCACCCACGGCAACTACGCCTACTCCAACCTGAACGAAGGCTACGGCAAAGTGCTACGCTACGGCGCCTATAGCCCGGAGGTGCTGGATAAGCTGCGCTGGATGAACGAGGTCATGGGGCCGGCGCTGGCGGCCGCTCTGGAGGCGGCCGGCGGGCTGGATATCCGCGCCCTGCTCGCCGAGGCGCTGCACATGGGCGACGAAGGGCACAACCGCAACAAGGCCGGCTCTTTCATCTACACCGCCCGCCTCGCGCCCCACCTGGCGGCCGTCGTGGACGACCGGCAGGATCTGTCGCGCATCCTCGCCTTCCTCGGCGAGAACGCCCTCAGCGTGCTTAACCCGGTCATGGCCTCCTGTAAGGCGATGGGCGACGCCGGGCACGGCGTCGAGGGCAGCACGATCATGACGGCGATGGCCCGCAACGGCACCGACCTGGGCATCCGCGTCAGCAGCCTGGGCAACCGCTGGTTCACCGGGCCGGTCGGCCAGCCCGACGGCCTCTACTTCTCCGGCTTCTCCGCCGAGGACGCCAGCGGCGACATCGGCGACAGCACGATCACGGAGACTGCGGGCATCGGCGCCTTTGCCATGGCTGCCGCCCCGGCCATCGTCACCTTCATCAGCGGCACGCCGCAAGACGCGCTCAACGCCACCCTGGAGATGTACGAGATCACGACGGCAGAACACAGCCACTTCACCATCCCGCCGCTGGACTTTCGCGGCACGCCGACGGGCGTGGACATCCGCAAGGTGGTCGAGCTGGGTATTACGCCACGCATCAACACCGGCATCGCCCACAAGGAAGCGGGCGTGGGCCAGGTTGGCGCCGGCCTCGTCCGCCCGCCGATGTCCGT
>JAAYYY010000311.1 GCA_012515125.1 Chloroflexota bacterium | reverse complement strand
GGTCTAGCCCTGGGAAGGCGGTCGCCGCAGCTTTTCGTTGCTCTGGTGGCGCTCCCGGTCGCGCATCGTCTTCTTCTCCAGGTTGCGCCGGATTGCCTGAGTCAGGTCCACGCCCGTCTGGTTTGCCAGGCAGACGAGCACGAAGAGCACGTCGGCGAACTCGTCGGCCAGATCGGGCGGCTCGGCCCCCGGCTTGAAGCTCTGGTCCCCATAGAGGCGGGCCATGATGCGGGCCACTTCCCCAACTTCTTCCATCAGGATGGCGGTGTTGGTTAGCTCGGTGTAATAGCGCACGCCGACCGTCTGCACCCACGTATCCACGATGTCCTGGTACTGCCGGATAGTGATCTCTGGCTCAGTCATCATGTTTGCTCGTGAATCCATGTTCGTCGTCGTCATGATGGGCGCGGCGCTTGCGCATTTTGGCCTCTTCCTCGACCAGCTTGCTGACCGGCAGCAGGAGCTGCAGCACGGCCGTGGTGAGCAGGGTGGTGAAGATCGCCAGGAAGTAGGCGCGCACGCCCACGGCCATGCCGATTGCGGCGACCAGCCAGATGGTCGCCGCGGTCGTCATGCCCTTGGTCTTGTTGCGCGTCTGCAGGAGAGCGCCGGCCCCCAGGAAGCCGACGCCGCTGACGACCTGAGCGGCGATGCGCGCCGTGTCCTGCGCGTTGCCCTTCACCGGGAAGCCCTCGATGCTCAGGATAGTAAACAGGCAGGAGCCGAGCGAGATGAGGATGTTCGTGCGGAAGCCCGCCGGACGCCCGCGCCACTCGCGCTCGATGCCGATGATGCCCCCCAGAAGAGCAGCGAGCGTGACCTGGCCGGCGCTGCTCCAACTGAAGGAGCGGAGTATGGTGATCCATTCAGGATCCATGGCGTCCTCCGCTGGTTGCGGAAAATAAACAGGGCACTCGCCCAGACAGCCGGGTGAGTACCCTGGAGTTTGCCCCAGAAGAGCGCTTTATGCAATCAGAGCCGGACCCGGCGCAGGCGCAGGGCGTTGGAGACGACGCTGATACTGGAGAAGGCCATGGCGCCCGCCGCCAGAATCGGGTGGAGCTGGCGCAGGAAGTTCGGCGCCCAGTCGAACGGGGCGAGGATGCCTGCCGCGATGGGGATCAGGGCGACGTTGTAGCCAAAGGCCCAGGCCAGATTTTGCTTGATGTTGCGCATCGTCGCCCGCGACAGGAAGATCGCCTGGGCGACGGCGCGCAGGTCGCCGCGCATCAGCGTCACGTCGGCCGTTTCCATGGCTACGTCGGTGCCGGTGCCGATAGCCATGCCCACGTCAGCCTGGGCCAGCGCCGGGGCGTCGTTGATGCCGTCGCCGACCATGCCGACGACGAAGCCTTCCGCCTGCAGCCGCGAAACGTATTCGGCCTTGTCGCCCGGCAGCACCTCGGCAAAGACGCGGTCGATGCCTGCTTCACGGGCGATGGCCTGCGCCGTTTCTTCGTTATCGCCGGTCATCATCACCACCGTTAGGCCCATCTCGTGGAGCTGGCGGACCGCCTCGCACGAACCCTCTTTGATCGTGTCGGCGACGCCAATCAGGCCGCTGGCCTGCCCGTCCACCGCCAGCCACATCGTCGTGCGGGCGCCGGCCTGCAGCTCGTCGGCGCGCGCTTCCAGCCCGTTCAACGGCACCTGCTCGCGGGCCATCAGCCGGCGATTGCCCAGCAAAACGCGCCGCCCCTCGACCGTAGCGACGATGCCGTGCCCGGTGATGCTTTCGAAGGTCTCCGGCACGCTCAGGGGCAGGTTTTTCTCCTGTGCGGCGCGCACGATCGCTTCACCGAGCGGGTGTTCAGAACCTCGTTCAGCGCTTGCGGCAAGCTGCAGCAGCCGTTCCGGCCCCATTCCATTGGCCTGCTCGCCGACCACGACATCCGTCACTGCCGGCTCGCCCCGCGTGATCGTGCCCGTCTTGTCCAGCACGATGGCGGTCAGCCGGTGGGCCTGTTCCAGCGCGGCGCTGTTCTTGAAGAGAATGCCTTTTTCGGCCCCCTTCCCTACCCCGACCATGATGCTGGTCGGCGTGGCGAGGCCCATCGCGCAGGGGCAGGCGATGACCAGCACGGCCGTGAGGCGGATGAGGGCCGGGGTGAAGCCTGCGCCGCTGAGCAGCCAGATGGCGAAGGTCAGCAGGGCAATAGCGATCACGGCGGGCACGAAGTATGCGGCTACCTGATCGGCCAGCCGCTGGATAGGCGCCCGGCTGCCCTGCGCCTGTTCCACGAGGCGGATGATCTGCGCCAGCGCCGTCTCCCGGCCGACGCGCGTCGCCTCCATGCGCAAGAGACCCTGCCGGTTAATCGTCGCGCCGATCAGCGCGTCCCCCTCTGCCTTAGCCACCGGCAGGCTCTCGCCGGTGATCATGCTCTCGTCCACAGTGGAACGGCCGCTGAGTACGACGCCGTCCACGGGAATCTTCTCGCCCGGCCGGACGACGATCACGTCGCCGCGGACAACTTCGGCGATGGGCACGTCCAGTTCTTTGCCGTCCCGCTCGACCCGCGCCGTCCGGGGGCTCAACCCGATCAGCTTCTTGATGGCCTCGCTCGTGCGCCCCTTGGCCCGCGCTTCCAGCAGCTTGCCGAGGACGATGAGCGTGATGATCATCGCCGAGGTCTCGAAGTAGACGTGTTCGCCCAGAGCGGTGGAGCCCAACGTTTTGGCGATGAGCACGGCGACGCTGTAGAGGTAGGCGACGCTACTGCCCATAGCCACGAGCACGTCCATGTTGGCGCTGCCGTTGCGCAGGCTCTTGGCGCCGCCCACGTAGTAGTCCCAGCCTACGTAGAACTGCACTGGCGTCGCCAGCAACAGGAAAAGCCAGTTCACCCAGGCGTCGTGCGCCCAGTGGCCTAGCAGCTCAAAGTCGCGGGCCATGCTCATGGCGAAGAGCGGCAGGGTGAAGATGGCGCCGACGATCAGCCGCTTCCACTGGTGGCGGATTTCAGCCTCGCGTGCAGCAGCCTCGGCGTCTTCCAGATCGTCCTCACCCTCGACTTCGACGACGTCGTAGCCGGCCCGGCGCACCGCCGCAACCAGATCCGGTTGGGTCGCCGTGCCGGCGGCGAGGGTCACGTAGGCCTTCTCGTTCGCCAGGTTGACGTTCGCCTCGATGACTCCGTCCACTTTCTTCAGCGCCCGCTCGACGTTGCCCACGCAGTTGGCGCAGGTCATGCCGGTGATCGCCAGCTCGACGGTTGCCGTGGGCACGTCATAACCGGCGCGCCGGATGCGGGCGACGACCTCCTGCGGATTCTTGAGGACGGTTGGGTCGTAGGTCAGCGTTACCTTTTCGCTGGCAAAGTTGACCGTAGCCTCGCTGACGCCCGGCACTTTGCGCGTGTTGCGCTCGACCGTGGCCACACAGTTGGCGCAGGTCATGCCGGTGACCGGCAGCGTCAGTTGTTTCTCTTTGCTCATGGCACTCCGTAACCCGTCGAGCCGGCCGGCACGCATTGCCCGCCGGCTCCTCTGATTACCCGGTTAGCTGATCTGCAGCGGCTCGGCCGGCGGGTAGTTGATCTCTTCCAGCAAGCTCTTGATTTCGTCCCAGGTTGCGGGATCGTCCCAGGTGACCGTCACGCGGCGGCTGTTGGCGTCGGCGTCGACACTCTCAACGCCCTCGATGTCGCCGACTTCCATCTTGATGGTGTGGGTACAGTGGTTGCAGTGAATGGCGGGAACAACGAACGTCTTGCTTTGCATGGAAATCCTCCTCAGAAAATGCAGTTAGCGTCTGGCCGACAGGGCAAAAACGCTGGTTACTTCACGGAGCAATTGCTCGCGCTCGTCAGGGTCGTCGCCGCGAATGGCGGCCGTGACACAGGTGTGCAGGTGGTTGTCGAGCACCATCGTGCTGACTTTGTGCAGCGCCGACTGGACGGCTTCGATCTGCTGGATAACGTCGATGCAGTAGGCGTCGTCGTCCACCATGCGCTGGATGCCTTTGAGGTGGCCGGCGGCGCTGGCCAGTCGCCTGCTTATGTCGGTCCGTGTTTTTTCGTCCATCATATGCGTTCACCTGTCACGTTAGGTAAGCGTCACCCCCTCCCCTAGGGGGAGGGGTAGCGTGATTATAGCGGGGTCTGGCCGGATGTCAAGGAGCTTGAGCTGTGATCTATGTGATTGGGGTGATGGCCTGTGATTTTTGTGGAGCGCGAGTGTACTGCCGGGTCATGGCGGCGAGATAATTACGGGCCTCCCCACCCCAACGCAGATATGCATTTCATGAAAATCAAAAATGGGGCATAAATTGGGCCGTGGAGGCGTTGTTCGCTTGATATGTCAAGTTGTGGCTGTTCGGCAAGAAGAAGGGCAAGAGGGGCGAAATTTCGCGACTGAGAGGCAGGGCGTGGAGCGGAGCGGCAGCGGGCTGTGGAATCAGGCCTGCTTTAGCCGGCTCGTGGACTTCACGCGCTGTGCTCTTCGGCGCGGTATTCGTCAACGCGCTGTAGCAGCTCGTCGATCTGGTCGCGCAGCGCGTGCATGTCGTCGACGACGTCGGCATAGTTGGTGTCGAGGGCGAGGTCGCGGGCCAATAAGGCCCGTTCCGGCCGGGGCAAGCCGTGCAGGAAGCGGATGGCGCCACGGATGCGCCGGCGGAAGCGGCGGGTCTGCGCTTCGGCGTCGAGGGCCGCGGCGGCCTGCTGGACGTCCGGCGTTGTTGCGGGCCGCTCTTTCTGCTGGAGAAGGCGCTCGACCAGCTCTTCCACGCCGCGGGTGATGGAGCGCCGCTGCCCATCGAATGCCTCGTTGTCCATCTGCCAGGCGACGAGCTGCTGTAGCGCGGCAAGCTGCAGTTCCGGTTCGTCGCGCAGCTTCTGGACGATGGGCCGGATCGTCGTCTCGGCCAGCCCATGCTCCTGCACGATGGCCTGTGCTTCCGGGCTGAGGGTGAGTACCTGGGTGAGGAAGATGCGGTAGCGCTTGCTGATGCCCAGCTCTTCGGAGACGCGGTTCCAGGGCACCAGCTCGCGGGGGACGGGTGAACTATCGTTCACCTCGTCATCTTCCTGTGATGGTGAACTATCGTTCACCCACTCTCCGCTGAGGCCCGATATCTCGTAGCGCAGCGCCCACAGCCCTCGCGCCTTCTCCACGGCGTTAATGTCCTCGCGCATGATGTTTTCGATAAGCTGGTGGGCGCGCACGCTGATCCCGCCATCGACCACGGCGGCGCGGATCATCTCCGGATCATGGCCCGTCTCCCCCTGACCGACGCGCCGCCCGCTCACCGCCAGCAACACGTGCGCCCAGTAGCGCCGCTCGCCCGTGACGATCAAGTAGCGCACCCCATCCGGTAGCGCTTCTCCCTCACGCGGCCGGCGCACCGAGATCGGGTTGATCAGCCCGTGGCGCTCGATGCTGCCGGCCAGCTGCTGTAGCGCCTCCAACGCGGCCGGCAGCTCGCCGCTCTCCAGCCAGCGCCGCATCGCCTCCACCGGCGAGAGCCGCCCAGTCGCCACTCCTTCCGCCAGAAACGCAGGCAGCAAGCGTCGCGGCTGGCCCGGGTCCGGGCGAATCGCCGTCACCGGAAGGCGCTCGACATCTCCGGCAGGCTGTTCCTCATCCTGCGCGTAAGGATCGATGCCGCGAAAGAGCGTGCTGCTCAGCCCTGTCTTTTTCTTAGCCACGGTTGAGTATCTCCTTCAGCAGCGCGGCATAAGCTTCGGCGCCGTCGCTGTTGCCGTCATAGGCGAAAATATCTTTGCCGGCGGCGTGGGCTTCGCCGATGGCCACCCGCCGCGGGATAGCGGGCAAGAGCCGCGTCCCAAACGCCTGCTGCAGCTCGATCTGTGTATCCCGCGCCAGCGCGGTGCGGTCGAGCAGCGTCGGCACCACACCGGCCATCTTCAGACCCGGATTTGCCTGCTGGACCATGGTGATCGTCTTCTGCAGTAGATTCAGCCCGATCAGCGGGAAGAGGCCCGGATCGACGGGAATGAGTACTTCCGTCGCCGCCATCAGCGCATTGACCGTCAGTAGGCCCAGGCTCGGCGGGCAGTCGATAATCACAAAGTCGTAGTTATCCACCAGCGGCGCCAGCTTCTGCCGGAGCTGTCTTTCGCGCTCGAAGGCGTTGACCAGCTCCAGCTCGGCCGAGGCCAGGTCAAGGTGACTGGGTAGCACGTCGAGGGTTGGGGCATCGTCATCTGCACCCAGCCGGGTAGTGATGACCGCCTCCGCAGCCGGCATCCCGCCCAGAAGAACCTCGTACAGCGTCGGCCGGGCCGACTCGCGGGGGCCGGCGGCGGCAGGCACGCCCAGGAATACGGCGGTCGCGTTGGCCTGCGGGTCGGCGTCGACGAGCAAGACGCGCCTGCCCGTGCGCGCCAGCCCGCCGGCGAGGTTGATCGCCGTCGTCGTCTTACCCGTTCCCCCTTTCTGGTTGGCAATGGCGATGATGCGGGTCACTGCGCCTCCCTAAAACGGCACCGTCCCTTCCAGGCTCTGGTGCCACTCTGCCAGAAAGCCCATGGCCTCCTCGAAGCGGCGGGCCGGCAGCAGCTTATAGCTCGTGATGCCAAAGCGCCGGTAAAACTCGCCATAGACGCCACCATATTCGTTGCGACCGCTCTTCTTGCTCAGGGCCATGGCGACGGCCTTCACCGCCTGACTGATCTGGCTGGCCTGATCCGGGGTGATGTGCCGACCGGGATCTCCCAGCGTGGCCTCGACCTCCTCCAGCCGGCGCTCGTGGTCGGCAAGCTGCCGGCCCTGCGACTCGACCTGCGTTTCCAGCACGAGCTGCTGGCGAGCAAGGCGCATCATGGCGGCAGCGATGCGGTAGGCCTGGGCAGCGGGCGAATCCGAGGTCAGAAGGTCGGCAAACTCGGGGTCGGCGCTCAGCCGGCCCTCTACAAACGCCTCGTGCAGGACGCGATAGCAGTCGCGCTGGTAGCGGATCAGGCGCTCGCGAATCTCGTCCTTGACGCGGGCGGCGTTGATACCGAAGAGCCAGCCGTTGAGGTAGTCGAGCGGCAGGCAAACCATCTCGCGGCTAACCTCAACCGTGCCCCCCTGGTCCGAACGCGCTGCTTCTGTTCGCGTAACACGAACGGAACGTATCTCGCTGCTGAGTACAGGATCGCGACGCAGCCGTTCGTACTGGCCCGACCAGGCGAGGCCGAGGTTGTCCACCAGGGGGCGCAAGGGCACGAAGACCTCGCGCCGCCCCCCAACCTCGACAAGCACCGCGGTCACCTCGTCGTCGTAAAAGAGAACCTGTCGCTGTTCCAGGGGCTCCAGAGCTACGCCGTCTGCTTCTACCATTGCTTACCTGTTCTCGCTCGCTGCGCGCCTCCGGCCGGGGTAGGGGCTCATGGCGACTCAGCCTGGGCCGGCACGGCCTTCACGAAAGGCTGTAGTCAGCGGTCTGACGCGTCGCCGGCCCGCAACCGGATCCCTCGCGGGTAATATCAAACATTTTAACGACTTTCGCCTCCCTGACAACCAAACAGATAAGGGCAATAGACGTCAAAAACGTGGCTCATATATTGAACAATACAACGAACAATCGTTCATAAGAGAGGTTTCTCGAGTAGGGGGGCTGGAGCAGGGGATAAGCGAGGAAAAGCAGCGCCTTTAATTATGAGTATCTAACATAAAATATCCACACGGCCGGCTATGGGGGCAGGTAATGGCACCTTCGTATAGTGCGCAAGATACGACGGATGCTACACCCGGCGGGAAGGCGAGGGTCATGCGGTGAACAAGTCGGGCGTTGGTCCAGAGCCTGGCCTGCAGGAACCTGCGAACGTGCTAAGCTTGCAGCGAG
>JAAYYY010000310.1 GCA_012515125.1 Chloroflexota bacterium | reverse complement strand
CAGCTCTGGCCTCGCTGGTCGCCAGACCTGGTGCACGGTTACGGGTATCCCGTCTTCAACTTCTTCCCGGCCCTGTCCCACTGGCTCGTCGAACTCCTGCACCTGCCCGGCCTGGGGCTGACCGGCGGCTTCGGGCTGGCGATCTTCGTGCACCTCTGGCTTGCCGCGGCGGGCGCCTATTTCCTGGGTCGCGCCTGGTTCAGCGCCGGGGCGGGTTGGGCCGCAGCCATCGCCTACGTCTACAGCCCGTACCTGCTCTACGACGCCCACGTGCGCGGCAGCCTGCCGGAAACGCAGGCGCTGGCCCTCCTTCCCTGGCTGCTGCTGGCGCTCTGGCGTTCCGCAGATAGCGGCCGGCGCTGGATCGTCCTCTCTGCCGGCATCTTTGCCGCCATGTTCCTCAGCCATTACGGCATGATGTTCCAGATTCTGTTGCTGACCGGCCTCTGGCTGCTGGCCCTCGGCTGGCGTCGCGGCTGGCGGGCGCTGGCTGGGCCATTTGCCGGCCTGGCTCTGGGCGTGCTGCTGACTGCCTTTTTCTGGCTGCCGGCACTGCTGGAGATCGGCGACACGCAGGCCGATCTCAGTATGAGCCGGGGTTATGGCTATGCCGAGAACTTCCTCACCCTGCGCCAGATGATCGCCTGGCCCTATCTTCCCGCCGATCCGGCGCTGATCAACCCGCCCGTGGTGCGCGCGCTGCCGGTCGCCGCCCTGCTGCTCGCCGGCGCTGCGTTGCTCTGGTCGTGGCGCAGCATTCGCGGCGAGATACGGCGGCAGCTCATCACCTGGCTCGGGCTGCTGCTTCTCTCGCTCTGGCTGGTAACACCTTCGTCGCGCCTCGTCTGGCAGACTGTGCCGCTGCTAGCCGAGACGTTCTACCCGTGGCGCATGTTGGGCTTCACCTCGCTGGCCGGAGCTGTTCTGCTGGCGCTGGCGGCCGATCTTGTGCTGCAGCGCAACCGCCGGCCGTGGCTCGTCGCCGGCGCTGTCAGCGCATTGCTCCTGATTGCCGCCATTCCCTGGCTCTACCCCCCGCGCGAGCCGGTCGCCTCCGATCCCGATCTGGCGGCGCTGCTCCGTTTCGAGGCGCCGCCGCTATTCATCGGCACGACGACGCTGGGCGAGTTCCTGCCTCGCTGGGTGGAGGAAATGCCGGATACGGGGGGGCTGCGCGAGGCGTTGCTGGCGGATGGGGAGGCAGAGCGGCTGCTGCCGGCCGGCGGCGTGACCTTCCGGCGGCTGGGCGGCCCGGTCTGGAACGCCGCCTACGAGGTCCAGGCCGACGAGACAACGACGCTGACCTACCGGCAGTTCTACTTCCCGGGCTGGCAGGCCAGGCTTGACGGCGAGCCGCTGGCAGTGCATCCGGGCGAGCCGCATGGGCTCGTGACGGTAACCGTACCGCCCGGCGAGCACCGGCTGGAGCTGGCGTTTGGCAGCACCACGCCCCGGCGTATCGGCACGTTGCTCACCGTCCTTGGCATCGCCGGCAGCCTCCTCGTCGCCACGGCCCGCCTGCCCTGGCCGGATCAGCCGGAGAAGGATGCCGGCCGTGCAGAGACCGGCCGGAATGGGCGGAAGGCGCTTATCCTGGGGGGCCTGGTCGTCGCCGTCTGGCTCTTTTTCACCTTCGTGGAGACGCCGCTGCGGCGGGCGACGTTAGGGCCGGATTCGGTGCTGGGCCGGCCGGTCGTCGAGCCGCTGGATTTTGCCGGGGAGATCCGCCTGCTCAGCCTGGAAGCGCCTGAGGAACCGGTTGCCACGGACGATCCCGTTCCGGTGACGCTGTCCCTGCGGGCGCTGCGACCTATCGGCGTGCCCTACCTCGTCGGCGTGGACGTGATCGACGGCGAGGGACTGGTCTGGAGCGCCTCCCGCGAGCGGCCGGCCGATTGGCGCTTCGTCGCCGGGGAGGAAGTCTGGCCCGCCGACGGCTACCGTCTCGAACCCTTTGTCCTCCGTCTCCTGGACGGCACGCCGCCGGGCGAATACCGTTTCCGGATCGGGCTGGTGCGCGAGGATACGGGGCAGACCGTCACCACGCACGAGGCCGGGCGCCTCGTCGTCGGCGAGCCGGCGCGGGGGGATCGCCCGCTGGAAGAGGGGATGGCGGCGCATGAGGGCCAGCGCTTCGCGGGGCTGGCCCTGCTCGGCTCGCGCGCGGACCGCCGGGAAGCCGCTCCCGGCGATCCCGTCCGGCTGGCGCTGCTCTGGCATGTCGTAGACCCCGAAGAGGCAGCGAGCGCCGGCCCGGTGGTGGTCCGCTTGCTCAGCACCGATGGGCAAACGCTGGTCGAGGCGAGTAGCCCGGTGGCAGGCAGCTACCCGGCGACGAGCTGGCGGGCCGGCGACCGGCTGCGCACAGAGATTCTCCTGCGGCTGCCGGCCGGCACGCCCGGCGGCGAGCATCGCTGGACCGTTGCCCGGGGCGGCCCGGAGCCGGCCGGGCAGGGCTGGCCTCTCGGCGCCATCCGCGTTGAGGCGCCGGAGCGCCGTTACACGCTGCCGCCCCTGGACGTGACGCTCGACGCCCGGCTGGGCGAGGTAGCTACGCTCGCGGGCGCTTCCTGGCAGCCGGCCACGCTGAGCGCCGGCGGCAACCTCGACGTTACCCTGGTCTGGCGTTCGGAGGCCGAGACGGCGACCAGCTACCGGGTCTTCCTGCACCTACTCGGGCCGGAGGGGAACGTCGTCAGCCAGTCCGACGGTGAGCCGGTCGGGTGGACACGGCCGACCAGCGGCTGGCTACCCGGCGAGATCGTCGTCGAAGAGCGCCCGCTGACCTTGCCGGCCGAGCTGGGTGCGGGCGAGTATACGCTGCTGGCGGGTCTGTACGACGGGGAGACGGGGGCGCGCCTGCCTCTGCCCAATGGCGAGGACGCCGTCGCCATCACCCGGTTCACCTACCCGGAACCGTAATCGGCGCGGGCCGGCTCAGGGCACGGTCAGCGTGCAGCCGTCCTGGCAGGAGCCCAGCAGCGTCTCCCGATAGTAGACCGAAAACGGGTCGGTCCAGAAGACATCGCGGGAGTGCCGGGTGACGCGCGTGCCGACCCACCGGCAATCGACGTCTGGCGCTT
>JAAYYY010000036.1 GCA_012515125.1 Chloroflexota bacterium | reverse complement strand
TGCACCCACTGCTACAGCCGGCGCTGGAGAGCACGCTGGGCGTGTTGCTCTTCCAGGAGCAGGTGCTGCTCATCGCCCGCGACGTCGCCGGTTTCACGCCGGGCCAGGGGGAGCTGCTGCGGCGCGCGCTGGGGGCCAGGCAGGCCGGGGCGGAGGTCGAGCGGCTGCGCGGCGTTTTCCTCAGCGGCGCCGCGCAGCGCGACGTGCCGCTGGAGGTCGCCGAGCAGATATTTGAACAGCTCAAGGCGTTCGGCAGCTACTCCTTCCCCCGCAGCCACGCCACGGCGTTCGCCGTCCTCGTCTACCAGGCGGCGTGGCTCAAGTGCCACCACTTCCTCCCCTACTGGACGAGCCTGCTCAACAACCAGCCGATGGGCTTCTGGTCGCCCTCCGTGCTGGTGGGGGAAGCCAGACGGCGCGGCGTGACCACCCTGCCCGTGGACGTGAGCCGCAGCCGGGAGCGCTGCTCGATGGAAGGGGACAGCATCCGCCTGGGACTGAACTACGTCAGGGGCATGGGCGAGGGCCACGCGCAGCGCATCGTGGCCGGCCGGGAGCAGGCGCCGTACACGTCGCTCGAAGGCTTCTGCCGGCGCACCCGCCTGCCGCGCCGCCTGGTCGAACACCTCATCGCCGCCGGGGCGATGGACGGCTGGGGCGTCGCCCGCCGCCAGCTCCTCTGGCAGCTCGCCGCCCTGCGCTACGAGGCCGAGGAGCCGGAGCTGGACCTTTCCTACGTGGAGGACGAGGTCAGCCTGCCCGCCCTGTCCGATACGGAATCCCTGCTCATGGAGCAGGGCGTGACGGGCGTCTCCACCGGCGAGCACATCCTGGCCTTCTACCGCGCCTGGCTGCAGGCGCGCGGCATCCTGGACAGCGAGCAGATACGGGGCTGCCCGGGCGGCCGCCGCGTGCGCCTGGCGGGGCTGATGGTCGTGCACCAGTCACCGCCGACGGCCAAAGGCACGCACTTCGTCACCCTGGAGGACGAAAAGGGGCTGGTGGACGTGGTTGTGCGCCCGCGCCTCTACCGGCAGGTCCGGCACGTCCTGCGCCAGCCCCTCCTGCTCGTCGAAGGCATCGTGCAGCGGGAGGGCGCGGTGAGCGTGCTGGCGACGGGGATCCGGCGGTTGGAGGGGTAGCCGCCGCGAGCGCGCAGGCGCGAAACGCGCCGGCTCCGGTGAAAGTAACCCTTTGACCGCCAGTCGACAGGCTGGCGTCTTTGTTTCTCCGGAGGTGAGTTTTGGCTGCCCACGTCATCCAGTTTGCCCGGCTGGAAGAGTTTGTCGCCGAGGAGCTGTCCCACGTCGTGCGCGTCACCGCCCTCGACGTCACCGAGTCCTCCTCCTCGCGGATTCCCGGCCTGCGCCTGGCCGCCATTGGCGTACACGTGCGCACGATAAACCGCGAGGGCCACATCCTGGCCTGCACCCTGCCCGTGGCCAGCGTAGAGATATACGAAGCCGTACTGCGCAATGCTGACCCGGCCCGGCAGGCATACGACGATGCCTGGACCCAGGCCGAAGCCCTCAAGGAGCGGGTGATGGCCTATCTCGCTGAAAAGGGTTGTGCGGTCACCGGCGCCGGCATCATTCACCTGGACGGTGTGCCGCCCATCCAGGCCACCTGGCTCTCAGACCCACACGACAGGACCAACGGAGGCAGCAATGGCGATTCACGTCTGCCACAACCCGCCCTTCCCTGATTTCGCCAATCGCGCCGGTCCGGAGAAGCTCGACCTGTATAGCCTCTATCGCGCGCTTCGCAAGGAGCAGGCGCCGCCGTCTCGCCGTGAGGTATATCGATGACGACCCAGCTCTCCCTTGCTTACGCCCAGGAACAACAACTCGCCCCACCCCGCCGGCGCATCGCCGACCTGCCCGCCGCCGACCGGCCGCTCTACCGGCTGCACGAGCACGGCAGCGGCGCGCTGAGCAACGCCGAGCTGCTCGCCCTGCTGCTCGGCCGGGCCGACGCCCTCGACCTGGCCCAGGAGCTGCTGGTGCGCTTCGGCTCGCTGCACCGCCTGGCGCGGGCGAACCGACGAACAGTGACGCGCGTGCGCGGCATCGGCCCGGCCCAGGCCGCGCGGCTGGCGGCGGCGCTGGAGCTGGGCCGCCGGCTGCAGCTGCCCGACGGCGAGACGCAGCCGCGCATCACCTGCCCCTCTGACGCGGCGGCGCTGCTGGCCCCGGCGATGTCCGCGCTCGACCAGGAAGAGCTACGCGTCATCCTCCTGGACACGCGCAACCGGGTGCTGGGTATTCCCACTATCTATAAAGGAAGCCTCAACACCAGCGTCGTGCGCGTGGGCGAGATCTTCCGCCCGGCCATCGAAGCGCCGGCGGCGGCCGTCATCCTGGTTCACAACCACCCCTCGGCCGACCCGTCGCCCTCCCCCGAGGATCTGCAGGTGACGCGCCAGGTCATCGCGGCCGGCAAGCTGCTGGACATCGAGCTGCTCGACCACTTAATCATTGCCGCCGGCGGCCGGCACGTTTCGTTAAAAGAGCGCCGCCTCGCGTTCGACTGAACCCGTCTCCTTACTCGCTACCGATCTGCAGGAAAGAACCATGAACGAGCCGGAAATACGTTCCCTTGACGGAAAGACATTCACCCTCTCTATTGGCGGCGAGCCGCGCACCTATGCCGCCGACAAAGAAGGCAAGCGCCAGGCCATTCTCGACGGCCTCGCGGCGCTGGAAACCGTTGCCGTCGGCGACGAGGTCTACCTCCCGGCCGGCAATGTCCTGCAGCTCGTTGCCAGTGTGCTCTATCCTGACGGTATCGAGACCGAAGAGCAGTACCAGCTCGTCTGTCGTACCACCGAGAAAGCGTGCGCCTTTGCCGGCTGGGGCGAGGAAGTACAGCTCGGCCCGCCGCACGTGCCCTTCGCCCGGCGCGGCGCCTACCGCCGGCGCGAGCCGGTCGTCGACGAGGCCGTCGTCCTGGCGGCGCTT
>JAAYYY010000309.1 GCA_012515125.1 Chloroflexota bacterium | reverse complement strand
TTCCTGCCGCTCTACGTTCAGTACCTCGGCTCTCGAAGCGGCCTCAGCGTCGAGTTTCTGGCGGGGATGACCTTCTCCGCCCAGGCCATAACCGGCATGGTCGTTGCGCCATTCTGGGGAGCCCTGGCCGATCGTTATGGTCGCAAGCTAATGGTGCAGCGCGCTGTGCTCGGCGGCGGCCTCCTGCTGCTCCTGATGGGCTTTGTCCGCTCAGCCGAAGAGCTGGTCTTGCTGCGCGCGCTGCAGGGGCTGGTGACCGGTATCCTGCCTGCCTCCAGCGCGCTCGTCGCTGCCTCCGCGCCACGTGACAACACCGGCTACGCCATGGGGCTGTTACAGCTTGCCCACTGGGCAGGCATTGCCTTAGGGCCCCTGCTGGGCGGCGTGACGGCTGACTGGCTCGGCTATCGCTCGGCCTTCACCATTACGGCCGTCCTGGTGCTGGTTGCCGGAATCATCGTACAGGTTGGCGTTCACGAGCAGTTCGTCGCGCCCTCGCGTCTGACGAAGGTGCGGGCACAGCTAGTCGCCGACCTGCGTCCTGTTCTGGCCCACGCGACGCTTAGGCGAGCCTTTCTGGCCCGCTTTCTCGGGCAGTTGGGGATCTCGATGATCCTGCCCGTTGCCCCCCTCTTTGTGCAGGCTCTGGTGCCATCGACCGCCCAGGTAAACAGTATCACAGGCGCTGTGGTAGGACTCGCTTCCGCCAGCGGTATGCTGACCGCGGTTTATCTGGGCCGTCTGGGAGACCGGATCGGCCACACGAATGTGCTCAAGGTCGCCGCACTCCTCGCCGGGCTGCTCTATCTGCCGCAGAGCCTGGTCACCTCAGCCTGGCAGCTACTGGCCCTGCAAGGACTGACGGGTATGGCTGTGGGCGGCATCATCCCGACGCTGAGCGCCATCCTGGCCAGCCACGCCGAGCCGGGCAAAGAAGGCAGCGTCTATGGTCTGGATAGCTCCCTGGCTGCGGCGTCACGCGCCCTCGCACCGCTGGTCAGCGCCGCATTTGCCTCTTCGTTTGGCCTGCGCAGCACCTTTCTGGTGATGGGGTTCAATTTCCTGGCAGTCGGCGCGCTCGCAGCGTGGTATCTTCCCCGGCCCGGCAGCAAAGCCAAGCACAAGCGGCAGGCTACCGGAGGTCGGCCCGATTGACGTAGCCGCACGCATAGGCGTAGTCGTCGAGCACGTCGCCGACGCAGGCCATCAGCAAGGCGCGCGGTTCGTTGGCCAGCTCGCCGCCCCGCACTCGGGCATACTGCCGGGGCAGAAACTGGCTTAACAGGGCGAACGGCGGAGGCGTTTTTTCCAGGTTATCCAGCAGCCGTCGCGCTGCGTCCGCCACGCCGGGCACAGGCCAATAGTAACGCACCCGGTCGCTGAAGCTAAAGTGGCGCTTGAGCCGCTGCCCGCCGGGCGAGCCGTCGTAATAGCCCGCCCAATGGCCCGGCTCGGCCACCATCGCCCTTTCTAGTGCGTCGCGCAGGCCGGAAGGGCTATCCAGTAGCCCGGCTGCCGCCAATTCCTGCTCCATCATCTCAAGGGCAAACATGGCCTCACGAAAAGCAAACGTCAGCGCGGGGCCGACTTTGAGGATGGCAAAGTGGTCCTCGACCAACTGCCGCAATGCCCACTCCGGCTGGTAATCAGTCGAGTGGGCTTCGTACACCAGCGGGATCGGCTGCTTCTCGATGAAGGCCGAGAGCGGGCGGGCGGCGGCGCGCTCGTAGACACACAGGCTCTGGTCGCTGAACTCAACACCCGGTTGAACGACCACGGCGATGACCCGTTCCCAGGCATCAGCCAGGCCGCGCTCAGCAAAGGCTTCCTGAGTCACGGCGATCGTTTCCGCTACGCCCTCGGGATCGCTCACGGAGAGCAGCTCTTCGTCATCGCGTGCGCCGCCGGGCACGGGTACTTCCGTGCCAATCACGTAGCAGGGCGGCCGTCCTTCTCCCCTCTCGCGGTATGCCGCTTCTGACGCCGCCGCCAGATCGGCTGCGCGAGCTGCGGCTATCTCCGTAGCCAGCGGCTGGCCCGGGCCGTCATCCCCCAGCGGCATGCTGGCGTCGAGATGGATCTTTTCGTACCCGGCCCGGACACAGGCCTGCACGAGCGTTCGCGCCTTGGCCA
>JAAYYY010000308.1 GCA_012515125.1 Chloroflexota bacterium | reverse complement strand
CGCTTCGTGCGCGGCCACCCGCTGGCCAAGGCGTCGCTGGAGCAGGCGGTCTGGGATCTGGCGGCCCAACGCGACGGCCTCTCCTTCGCCCAGAAGCTGGCGCTCCCCTACCCGGAAGGGCCGCGCCAGCGCGTCAAGGTCGGCGTCAGCGTCGGCATCCAGCCTAGCCTCGCCGAGACGATAGACGTCATTGCCGGCTACCTGGAGAAGGGCTACGGGCGCATCAAGCTGAAGATCAAGCCGGGCTACGACGTGCAATTGGCGCGGGCCGTGCGCGCCGAGTTCCCGGACATCCCGCTGATGCTCGACGCCAACTCGGCCTACACTCTGGCCGACACCCCCACGCTGCAGGCGCTCGACCCGTTCGACCTGCTCATGCTGGAGCAGCCGCTCGGCTATGAGGACATCTACGATCACAGCCGGCTGCGCCCGCAGATCGCCTCGCCCCTCTGCCTGGACGAGAGCATCACCTCGCTGGACCACGCCCGCACGGCCGTGGCCCTGGGAGCGTGCGACATCTTCAACATCAAGCCGGCGCGCGTGGGCGGCTGGGCCGAGGCGCGGGCCATCCACGACCTGGCGCGGGAACACGGCATGCCCGTCTGGTGCGGCGGCATGTTAGAGACCGGCGTGGGGCGCGCCGCCCAGCTCGCCCTCGCCTCCCTGCCCGGCTTCACCCTGCCCGGCGACATCAGCGCCACCGAGCGTTATTACGAGGTGGACATCACCCCCCCGTTTGTGCTCAACGCCGGAGACAGCACGATGGACGTACCCACCGGCCCCGGCCTCGGCGTGGAGGTGGATCGGCAGCAGCTCAAGCGCGTGACCCTGCACCAGGAGCATTTTCAGGCCGGCTAGGAGCCGGAGGAGCAAATCATGTTTAAGGACATCACCATCTCCTTTGTCGGCAGCGGCACGATGGCCGAGGCGATGATTCGCGGCCTGATCGGCCAGGAAATCGTCCCGCCGGAGCAGATCATCGCCGCCGGCCCCCGCCCGGAGCGCGGCGAAGAGCTGCGCGAGCGCCACGGCATTCACGTCACCACCGACAACACCGAGGCCGTGGAGAAGGGGCAGATCGTCGTCCTGGCCATCAAGCCGCAGGTGCTGACCGCCGTCATGCCCGAGATTCGCGGCCACATGCGCCGCCGCGACCTGCTGCTCTCCATCCTCGCCGGCACCCCTATCCGCCGGCTGGCCGACGGGCTGGCCCACGCCGCCGTCGTGCGCGCCATGCCCAACACCCCGGCGCAGATCGGCCAGGGCATCACCGTCTGGACGGCCACGCCGGAGGTCACCGACATCCAGCGGCAGCAGGCGCAGGCCATTCTCGGCTCGCTGGGCGAGGAGATCTTCATGGACGACGAGAGCTACCTGGACATGGCGACCGCGCTGAGCGGCACCGGCCCGGCCTACGTCTTCATGTTCATGGAGGCGATGATTGACGCCGGCGTGCACATGGGCTTCTCCCGCCGCGTCGCCACCCAGCTCGTCTTCCAGACGATGCGCGGCAGCGTCGAAT
>JAAYYY010000307.1 GCA_012515125.1 Chloroflexota bacterium | reverse complement strand
GCTCTCGTTCCTCGACAGCCGCCTCGACGAGCGCGCGCAGCGCCGGCTGCTCGATCTGCTCCGCGCTGGTGATCTTGACGTGGCGGACGGCTCTCCCGGCGCGCCATCACCTCACACCATCGCTGCCTGCAGGGCCTCCACCGCGGCGCGCTCGGCCTCGTAGATGGCGTCGAGCTGGGCGGCGATGGCCTCGCGGTGGGCGACAACCTGCGCCGCGCTCAGCGGGAAATCGTCATCCATAGCGGCACGGATCGCTGCCAGACGGCTATCCACCTCCTGCATCGCGGGCAGCGCTGCCCCTCCCTCTTCGAGAAAGAGGCAGTGGCGCCGGACCAGCAGCTCGCGCGCCTCGCCAAACAGGGCCACCTCGTCGGGCAACAGGGCCGCGGGCAGCCGCCGCCAGGCATCGCCGCTGGCGCGAAAGCGCTCCGCCGCCTCTTGCAGAGCCGGCCGGCGTAACAAGGCCGCTGCTTCTTCCAGGAAGGTTGCATAAAGGCCCCGCTCGGCATCCTGCTCCGTCCCCTTGCCGAAAAGAAAGGCGAAGTAAGTGGCCGACGTCAGCCCGGCGTACATGCCCGCGCCGGGTGGGAACGCCTTCTCCCAGCTCTGGCGGTGGGCCGGCTGGCGCAGCATCTGGGCCCAATGCTGCAGCGCGCGCAGGCCGAAATTGTGGGCCGCCCCTTTGGGCGGCGGCTCGGTGAACAGGCGAATTGTGTCGTGGATGCCCATCTGTACGGCAGCGCCCAGCTTCTTTTCGTCTGGCGCTTCCAGGGTCAGCAGCCGGTAGCGGTCCTTCTTGATACGGCCCCGCGCAGCAGCCAGCTCGGCCGGCGTCACCGTGAGCGGCACGCGGGCCCGGTCGGCAATCGCCACAACCTGCTGCTCCGGCTCGTAGCCGTAGACGACAAGTGGAAAAGAGCCCCACATGCCGTCATCTGCTGCCCAACCGTTGTACGGCAGGCTCCAGGCCTCGGCCCAGACAATCGCCGGCAGGCCGTCCTGCAGCGTCTCCACGAGGATCGCTTCCGCCCGGTCGGCGCTGCGCGTCTGTTCGAGGTTCTGCACCACGCCCAGCCGGGAGAGCAGCGTGTCCAGTGGGTCGAACGTATTGCGCGTGAGGATGTTGCACTGGGGATCGTAACCTTCGTAGGCAAACTTGAAGTAGCCGACGGTAATGCCGCCGCTGACGCCCAGCAAAAACGCCTCGCTGTAGGGGGCGCCGGTGTGTGGGGCGGTATAGCCGCGGTAGGCATAGAAGTTGTGCACAGTGCCCGTCTCCCAGTGCCTGCCGCCAAAGTGGTTGTAGCCAGCCAGAGTAGGCATCGCCAGCCTCCTGCTTGTGGGTCTATTTGCTGCGGATAGTGTAGCGGAAAATCGCCGCTTTGTGCGCGCGCGGCGACATAGTCGGTTATCACCTCGCCCCGCCTCATGAACAAAAAATGAACTGACTTGCCGCCCTACGATTCTATGCTATACTGCCATTGCTCCCCGCCCAGAGGTGGTCTGGACCGCGCCCGCGGCACCGGCCACCTCATTTTTTATTTCCGCCCTGCCTGCTCCCCCATTCCGTACCGAATCAGCGTAACATATGTCGCCCATCCTGGTG
>JAAYYY010000306.1 GCA_012515125.1 Chloroflexota bacterium | reverse complement strand
GTCGAGAGAAGCGTAATCTTCACCGGCAGCTCGCGCAGCAGGCGGCAGAGCGCCCAGAGGTTGCTGTGCATCAGCGCTTCGCCGCCGGAGAGCACGACCCATTGCACGTGCAGGCGGCGGAGGCTGTCCAGATGGGCCGCGAGATCGGCCTCGCTCAGCTCCTGCCCCGCCCGGTTGGCCTTCCAGATGTCGCACATCACACAGCGGCAGTTGCAGCGGCTGTGGGGCATGAGCGTGACGATGGGCAGGCTGTGTATGCGGTGGGTCGCCCGCGTCAGTTCGCGGCGGACGATTTCCAGAGGGGAGACGGTCATCAGGCGCTCCCCTGCGCCGCCGGAGGGGCAATCCGGTAGACGGTGAGCAGCTCGTTGGTCAGGTCGCTGCGCGCCGCCACGGTCACCTCCAGACCGGCCTGCTTGAACGCCTCGACAAACGCCGCCTCCTGGCCCTGGGAGGAGAGCACGACGAGGGCCGCCCCATCCGGCGCCAGGTGGGCCGGCAGCTCATCGGCAAAGCGGCGGGTAATGCTGTTGGAGCGCCACGCCTGATCGAAGGGGCCATCCGGCTCGCCGCCGAAGAAAGGGGGGTTAAACAGGATCAGGTCAAAGCGCTCCCCGGCTACCGGAGCAAAGAGGTCGCCGTGATAGACGGTAATCCGCGTCTCCGCCCGGTTGAGCAGGGCGTTGATCCGCGTACAGCGCACCGCGTCCGGGTTCACGTCCACGGCGACCACGCGCCCGGCGCGCTCGGCGGCGACAATCGCCAGGAGCCCGCTGCCCGTGCCCATGTCCAACACGGTGGCTCCGGCCGGCAGGGGATGCTTTCGCAGGCAGCGGGCGAGAAATGGGCCGGTGCGGAAGAGGGCCGGGTTCATGACCCCCGGCAGGACAAGCAGCGGCCGGCCCTCTACCTGTTCCAGCACCAGCCGCTCGTGGCGATGCTGCTGAAACAGGCGAAAACGCCACCAGAGCAGGCGTTGCCAGACGGTACGTTTCAGGCCGATGAACACGGGAGCGCGCTATTTCCTTTCAGCCGGATAGATCCGTTTATCTATACGGTGCGTACATGCCTACGGATCTATGTTGCCTCTCTGCCCACGTCCGGGATCAGGTGGACAAGCCCATGGCACCGAAGATTGTACTCTATAACCCGCGCGCGGTCTTCTGGACGATGCCCCTGGCACTGCTGGCGATCGGCTCGGCGCTGGACCGGCGCCGCTATGAAGTCGTCATCGTCGATGGCCGCCTCGATCCAATCGAGACGCTGTTTGCCCATCTGGAAGACGCCCTGTGCCTGGGCGTGACGGTGCTGACCGGCGCGCCGCTGCGCGATGCCCTCGCCGTGACGCGCCAGGCGCGCGAGCGCTTCCCGGAGCTGCCGATCATCTGGGGCGGCTGGCATCCGTCGCTCTTTCCGCAGATGTGCGCGGACGAGCCGGCGGTGACGGCGGCGGTTAGCGGGCAGGGGGAGCGGAGCTTCGCGGCTGTCGTCGAACGGCTGGAGGCGGGCCAATCTCTGGCCGGACTGCCCGGCGTGACCACGCGCCACGAGGACGGGCGGATCGCCCTAGATCTGCCCCGGCCCGCGGAGGACGTCAACAACTTCCCGGCCCACGACTACGACCTCATCCCGGTGGAGCAGTATTTCCGGCACAAGAAGCGGCGCCAGCTCGACTATATCTCCTCCCAGGGCTGCCGTTTCCGCTGCAACTTCTGCGCCGACCCGGCCGTCTACCAGCGCACCTGGTCCGGGCTGAATGCCGAGCGGATGGTGACGGAACTCGCCGCCCTCTGGCGCCGCTACCACTTTACCGACCTCGCCTTCCAGGACGAGACCTATTTCACCTATCCCCGGCGGGTGGCGGCGGTGGCCGAGGGCTTCCTGCGCGCAGGGCTCGACTTCTCCTGGTTCGGGACGATGCGCGCCGACCAGGGCAGGCGGCTGGACGACGAAATCTTCGCCCTCTGCAAGCGCTCTGGCCTGCGCACGGTAATGATCGGGCTGGAAGCAGGCTCGCAGGCGACCATCGACCGGATTCAGAAGGACATCCAGGTGGACGATATGTGGGCGACGGCGGAAAAGCTGGTGCGCCACGGCATCGGCGCGATTATCAACGTCATCGTCGGCTTCCCGGGCGAGCCGCCGGAGAGCGTGGCCGAGACGCTGCGCGTGGCGCGGGCGCTACGGGCGATGAGCCCCACCTTCGACCTCTCTGTCTTCTATTTCAAACCCTACCCCGGCAACCCCATCGCCGAGCAACTGCGCCAGCAGGGCTACACCTTCCCCGGTAGCCTGGAGGCGTGGGCGGAGTTTGACTACGTCGGCAGCCGGAGCGAGTGGCTGACGCCGACCCAGCAAGAGGAAATCGAGCAGTTCAAGTTCTACCAGCGGCTGGCGTACGGCCCGGCGCGCCCCCTGCGCCGGCCGCTGCAGCGGCTGGCCCGCTGGCGGGTCGAGCAGCGCGACTACCGTTTTCCGGTCGAACGCAGGATCCTTGAGTGGTTGAAGCCGCCGCAGGCGCTTTCCTAACCGGCCGGGTATGAAAGTCGCCCTCGTCGTCCCCGGCTTCAGCCGCGATCCGCACGACTGGGCCATTCCCGCCCTGCAGAGCCTCGCCTGCCGGCTGGCAGAGGAGCACGAGGTCCACGTCTTCAGTCTGCGCTATCCCCCGGCGGGCCGCAACACCTTTGGCGGGCTGGCGCACCACGCGATGGGCGGCGGCAGCCGGGGCGGGTTGCGGTCGCTGGCCGTCATCTCCCGCACCGTGCGCGCCCTGCTGGCCGAACACCGGCGCGGCCCGTTCGACCTGCTGCACGCCTTCTGGGTGGACGAGCCGGCTTTCACCGCCGGGATCGCCGGCACGCTCCTGCGCCGCCCTGTGCTTGCCAGCATCGGCGGGGGCGAGCTTGTGCACTTCCCGGAGATCGGCTACGGTACGTGGGGCTCGCCGTGGCGCCGGCAGATGATCCGGCTGGCGCTGGGCCGGGCCGCACTGGTCACGGCCGGGTCTGCGTCGGCCCGCCGCCTGTGCGTGCAGCAGGGCATAGCCGCCGAGAAAGTCGTGGTCGCTCCTCTTGGCGTCGATACCGGGCGCTTCCGGCCCGCAGAGCCGCCTGCTCCCTACCCGCCCGTGCTCGTCCAGGCCGCTTCCCTGACGCCGGTCAAAGAGCAGTCGCTCCTGCTGGCTGTGGCCGCTCGGGCGCGCGCCGCCTGCCCGGAGCTGCGCCTGCTGCTCGCGGGGAGCGGCCCACTGGAGCGCGACCTGCGCGCCGAAGCCCGGCGCCTGGGTCTGGACGGGGCCATCATCTGGCGCAGTGACGTGGCCCACCCGGAGATGCCGGCGATCTACCGGCAGGGCCATCTCTACCTGCAAAGCTCCCGCTACGAGTCGCAGGGCATGGCCGTGCTGGAGGCGATGGCCTGCGGGCTGCCCGTCCTGGGCACAGCGGCCGGGCTGCTGCCCGAAGTAGCGGCAATGCCCGCCGGGGGCGACGCAGACTGTCTCGCCGGGCAGGTGCTGGCGCTGCTCGCCAACCGGACGCTGCTCGCCGAGCGGGGGCAGGAAGCGCGCCGCCTCGTCGAGAGCCGGTACAGCCTCGACGTGGCCGACCGGCGCTTCACGGCGCTCTACGAGCGGCTGGCCCGCGCCTGATTGCCGGGCCGATTATGGCGCCGTGGCAAAGAGGCACTTCAGATAGGCGCCCTCGGGGAAAGTCACCGGATGGTCGAGCGGGTGACCGGTGCGCTCGATTTCCTCCAGCGGTCTGCCTGACTCCCGCGCCGCTTCGTGCACCGTCTCGAAGAACTGCCCGGCTGTAATCCGCGCCGTACAGGAGGCCATCACCAGCGTGCCGCCCGGCCGGAGCACGGCGAGCGCGCCGGCTACCAGGCGCCTGTAGGCCGAGAGAGCGCGCGGAAGCTCCGCCTGCCGCCGGGCGAAGGTCGGCGGATCGACGATGACCATGTCGAAGCGGCGATCGGCGGCGGCAAGCATCTGCAGCGTCTGGAAGGCGTCGCCGGCCAATACCTCGTGCTCGGCGGCAGCGACGTTGGGGTCGTCGCCGTTGAGCGCAAACTGCTCTACCGCCGCGGCCAGCGCCGGCTCGCTGAGGTCCGTGCTGGTGACCTGTGGCGCGCCGCCGCGCGCGGCGTAGAGCGAAAACGCGCCCGTATAGGCAAAGACGTTGAGCACCCGTTTGCCCGCCGCCAGCCGTTCCACCCGGCGGCGGTTGTCCCGGTGGTCGAAGAAGAAGCCCGTCTTCTGCCCGGCGACGACGTCGGCGCTGAAGCGCAGGCCGTTCTCCTGAAAGGTGACGGGGCCTTCCAGCGGCGGGCCGGCGAGTACCTGGCCCGGCTGCAGCCCGTAGAGGAAGGCGGGCTGCGCGGCGACGTCGCGGCTCAGGCGCAGCACGAGGCGCTGTACAGGCAGCCGGTCGAGCAGGGCGTCCAGCAGCGCAGGCAGGTGGGGAACCCAGGCGGCGGTGTATAGCTTGAGCACAACCGTCTGGTCGTAACGATCCACGACCAGGCCGGGCAGGCTATCGTTTTCGCCGTGGACGAGACGGTAGCCGGTCGTGCGCTCGTCCTGCGCCAGCGGCTCACGCAGGGCCAGGGCGGCGGCGAGGCGAGCCGCGAACCAGTTCCGGTCGATGGGCGCCGGCCGGCCCTGCTGGAGTACCCGCAGGCGGAGCGGGGAAAGCGGGTCGTAAAGGCCGATGGCGACAAAGCGCCGCTGCCGGTCGAAGACGACGCCGAGGTCGCCGGGCTGCCCCTCGTGGCTCTGCTGGCGGATAGCATCGGCGTAGAGCCAGGGATGGCCTCCGCGCAGGGCGCGCTCGGCAGCGGGGCGGACACGCAGGGCCAGCCGCCGCTCGGACGGCGCGGGGAGCGACGGCAGATTCAGGATGGTTTTGCCGGTAGATTGGCCGGTCACAGGCAGACCTCGGGTTTGTCGTCGGACCGGCTCCTATTCTAGCGTAATAGACCTAGCGGATCGCGCCTGCCATTCTGGCAGGCAGCATCCCTGCTCGCAAGGGGCGGGCTGGAAGCCCGCGATCCGGCTAGAGGCGGTGCTCGACGTGGGCGAAGAACCAGGTGATGACCTGGCGGGCCACGCCTTTGCGCGCGCCGAACTGCAGCTTCCGGCCGACGGGGTCGATGGGGTAGATCTCTACGTCCAGCTCGCTGTGACCGTCGCCGCCGTTGACCTGCACGTGCATGCGCGTGCGGTCGCCGAGCACCTTGCCGTGGATGGTCTTGTCGAAACGGGCTTCCACGGTGCGGGCGGCGCCGTCCTGCTTTTCCACTTTGCCCTGCAGCCCTTCGACGGCCCCCAGTACGGCCTGGAAAACGGCGTCCGGTGTGGTCTCGTAAGCTTTTTTCTCATTGATTGTAAATGGCATGGTTCTTTCCTCTTTCAGGCCATCGTCTCGGCGAGCTGTTCCACGCTGGTCTGGGCATACAGGCGCTCGACGGCGGCGCGCTCCCCAACGGCGGTGCCCGGGCTGGCAGCGGTTGCCGCGCCGCAGGCCACGCCCCAGCGCAGCGCCTCGGCCATGGTATCGCCGCGGGCCAGCGACCAGACCAGCCCGGCGACCAGGCTATCCCCGGCGCCAATGGGGTTCTGCTCGGCGATGCGCGGCGCGGCGACCATCCAGGCGCCGCTGCCGTCCACTGCCAGCGCGCCGGCTTTACCCATCGAGACGACGACGCTGGCCGGGCCAAGCGCGCGCACCTGCCGCGCGGCGGCGACGATCTCCTCCGTACTGCCCACCGGCAGCCCCGTAAGCTGCTGCAGCTCGTGGTCGTTGGGCTTGACCAGCGCGGGGGCCGCCAGGCAGCCCTCCTTCAGCGCCTCGCCGCTGCTGTCCAGGACGACCTGCCCGCCGCCTTCGTGTACAGCGGCGGCGATCTGCGCGTAATAGCCGGCGGGCACGCCGGGCGGCAAGCTGCCCGCCAGCACCCACCAGGAGCCGGGTTGGGCCAGCTCGCGCACTTTCGCCAGCAGCGCGGCCTGCGCCTCGGCGCCGATGGCCGGACCGGGCTCGTTGACCTTGATGTAATGGTCGTGTTTTTCGTTGACGATGCTGACGTTGGTGCGCGTCTCGCCTTCGACCCAGATAAAGGCTGTTTCGATCCCCAGCGCCGCCAGGCCATCGCCGAGCAGCTCGCCGCTGCGCCCGCCGGTGAAGGCCAGGGCGACGCTCGGCGTGCCGAGCGAGCGCAACATGCGCGAGACGTTGAATCCTTTGCCGCCGTAATCAACCTGCCACGCCGTCGCACGAAGCACCGTGTCGAAGGCGAAGTCGGGAACGGTCAGCTCCCGGTCTACCGCCGGGTTAAGGGTGACGGTGTAGATCATACGCGCTCCTTGCCGGCCGAATAGACATACCAGAGAGCGATACCCACGCCGGCCAGCACCGTGAAGGCGACGGTTGCCAGCCGGCCGCCCAGGTTATAGGCGATGTACCGCCCCTCGAGCATCAACAGGAAGAGGGCGAAGGTGACCCACATACGCAGCGCGTAGCTCAACAAGCGGCGCAGCTTCGGCCCTTCTTGCCGGCGGATCTGCCAGGCCAACACCAGCGTCGCCACCACCGCGGCAAACAGGCTGAGCAGCAGATCGAACCGTATGAACTCCAGGCTGACGCCCTCCCTCACGGGGCGGAAGAAGTAACCGAAGTAGGCGCCGATGGCGGCGCCCACCAGGATGGTGCGGCGTAGGCGGCCGGCCGGCGTTTGCGGGGGCCGGCTGCGCTTCCGCGGCTGCTTAGCGGTCATCGCCGTTTGCGCGCCAGAGTTCCTCAAAGAGCACCTCTTCCGCTTCCTGCGTCCAGGTATTGCCCGGCCCCAGCTTCTCGCCCACGGCGGGCAGCTTCTCTTTCAGCTCGTCCAGGCCCATCAGCGGCAGGTCGGGGAGCTGCGGGAAGATGACGATTTTGCCCGGATAGCGCCCGGCCATCAGCGCCTCCAGCCCTTCGCGGGCCGCTTTCAGGCCGCCAATCGCCGCGACTACCCGTTCCGGCGAGAGCGAGCCTTCCAGCGCGCGCTCCATCACCTGCCGCTGGTCGTCGAGCGTCAGGCCCGAGGTGCCCGTGTACTGGGCGTTGCTCAGGTAAACACGGCTGAGGTCCAGCGCCGCCAGGGTGCCGTTGGGCACGCCGGCAAAGAAGACGAGCATCCCGTCATCCTTCATCAGCGTGGACGCTTCGGCCATCAGCGGGGCGTGGGGCACGGAAACGACCACGTCGTCGGCGCCCTGCCCACCGGTCAGCTCCATGACCAGGTCGTAGAGCGACACGTCCGAGTTCTGGGGGTTGATCAGGTGGAGGGCACGGCCATGCTGGGCGGCCAGTGGCTCGAAGCTCTGGCGCAGCGTTTCCAGACGCTCGTCGCTTATCTCCGTGGCGATGATGGTCTGCGGGCCGTCGGGTAGCTCGATGGCGCGCTGCACGTGCATCTGGCCCATCGGGCCGCCGGCGCCGATGAAGACGGCGACGCCGCCGGGGCGCAGCTCGCAACGGTTGCGC
The DNA here is from genome assembly GCA_012515125.1 of Chloroflexota bacterium. Lineage (GTDB taxonomy): Bacteria > Chloroflexota > Anaerolineae > Promineifilales > Promineifilaceae > JAAYYY01. The sequence continues at coordinate 15,108 of JAAYYY010000306.1, read as the reverse complement.
TCTTCGCCGTAAGAGGCGGCAATGTCTGGCCCACGGTTGCCGACAAAGGCGATGTAGTCGTAATGGAGCCGGCCGGCGTCCGCGTCTACGAGGCCGTCCAGCGGGGTGTTGCCGACGAGATTCATCGTTCCGCGGCGGGCGATGTGGCGGGAAATCTCGCCGACTGTTGCCGCCTCGCGCGGATCGAGCACGACGATGTCGTCGAAGCCCTTGCCGCCGGTCAGCTCGGCGGAAAGCGCGGCGTAGTCGCCGGGCGCGAGACCGTCGCGCACGAGCAGCTCCGCGCCAGTCGCTTCCGCCAGCTCGCGGACGGAGGGGGGAACGTCGGTAAGCACGATCGTCGCCGGAGCGTCGAGCCCATGCGAGAAGGTGTAGGCCCTGTCATCGCCGGGCCGGCCGACGATCCACATGATGCCGCCCTCTTTCGGGGCGAGCCGGCGGCGCTGGGTGTAGGCCGCGACGACGCAGCCCCACGGCTCCAGCAGGGAAGCTCCCGCGTAGCCGAGGTCCCCTTCGACGGGCAGCAGGCAGGCTCCCTCGTCGGTCTCCAGCACCTCAGGCCCGATGAGGTGGTACTGGATGAGGCCGCCGGGGACGGTGTAGCCGTAAGCGGTGCTCTTGCCCTGCTGGTAGATGTCGGGCTGTACGGCGAGCCGCTGGCCCGGATGGTAGCGATCCTGTAGATTTTCGCCGACGCGGATAATGGTCAGGGCGACCTCGTGGCCCAGCCGCGTAGGCTCCTTTTCCATGTCGCGGTTGTAGAGCTTGGGATGGTCAGGGCCGAGGCGAATCACCTTCACGTCGGAGAAGCACATCCCGACGCTGTCAATGCGCACGAGCAACTGGTCCGGGCCCGGCTCGGGCACCGGAAGCAGCTCGGGCAGCCCGTCCCGCCCCACTTTTTCCATGCCGGCGCCATAGAGATTCCAGGCCAGCGTCTCTGCGGGCACCGGATCTGTGGCGCGCTTGTATCTCTCGTATGTGCTGGTCACGTTGTTTTCTCCTTGCTGAACGGAGGGCGGCCAGAACGGCCACCCTCCGGAACATTCTAGGCCAGCGCGGCTGCCCCCAGCGCGCGCACCTCGGCGGCTGTCGCGCAGGCCAGCGCCTGCCCGGCCAGTTTCTGCGCTGCCTGCCGGCTGAGGCCGCGAATCTGGGCCTTTACCGGCGCGACAGCGGGCACGCTGACGCTCAGCTCGTCCACGCCAATGCCGACGAGAATCGGCACGGCGACCGGGTCTGCGCCAAGCTCGCCGCAGATGCCGACCCACTTGCCATGCTGGTGCGCGGCCTCGACCGTGCGGGCAACGAGGCGCAGCACGGCCGGGTGCAGGCCGTCGCTATACGCCGCCAGCGTCGGGTGCATGCGGTCCATCGCCAGCGTGTACTGGGTCAGGTCGTTGGTGCCGATGGAGAAGAAGTCAACTTCGGGGGCGAAGCAATCGGCCATCAGCGCCGCCGAGGGGATCTCGATCATGATCCCCATCTCCACGGCCGGGGCGCCCAGCGCAGCGCGCTCCTCTTCGACAATCTGCCGGGCCTGCCGCCACTCGGCGACGTCGGCAATCATGGGGAACATGATGCGCACCGGGCCGACTTCGGCCGCCCGCAGGATAGCCCGCACCTGCTGGCGAAGCAGCTCCGGCCGGGCCAGACAGAGGCGGATTCCCCGCTCGCCCAGGAACGGGTTCGCCTCGTGGGGAAGGTCGATGTAGGGCAGCGGTTTGTCGCCGCCAATGTCCAGGGTGCGAACGATGACCGGCCGGCCGCCGAGCGCCGCGACGATCCCGCGGTAGACTTCGGCCTGCTCCTCTTCGGAGGGGGCGGTCTGCCGGCCCAGAAAGAGGAACTCGGTGCGCAGGAGGCCCACGCCTTCCGCGCCCGATTCGGCGGCAGCTTCGGCGTCCTTCAGCCCGCCGATATTGGCGACCACCTCGACATGATGGCCGTCGGTCGTGCGGGCCGGCTGCGCGGCCGTGGTGGCGGCTGCTTCCTGCATCTGCTGCCAATGTTTCTGCCGGGAGCGGGCCATCGCCAGCACGCCTTCGCCCGGCGCGACGGTCAGCGTGCCGGCGGTCCCGTCGAGGATCGCCATTACCCCGTCTTCCAGGTCCAGGACACGCTCCCCGGCGCTGACGATAGCGGGCAGGCGCAGGGCGCGGGCGATGATCGCCGCGTGGGCCGTCGGGCCGCCGGCAGCGGTACAGAAGCCGAGCACGCTCAGGCCGCTCAGGGCTGCCGTGTCGGATGGCGAGAGGTCGTGGGCCACGACGATGGCAGGCTCCTGCGGCAGAAGCGGCCCATCGGTGGCGCCGAGCAGGTGGCGCAGCACGCGCTGGCCCACGTCGCGCAGGTCGGCGGCGCGCTCGGCGAGCAACTCGTCGTCGAGCGCGGCGACCTGAGCAGCCCGGTCGCGGATAGCGGCCTGCCAAGCCGCCGCCGCGTTCTGCCGCAGGGCGATATTGCCGTGAACGGCTTCCAGGAGATCGGGATCGTCCAGAATCTCGCCGTGGACTTCAAAGATGGCGGCTTCTTCGGGCGCCTGTTCGGCGAGCTGCGCCGCCACCTGTTCCAGCTCCTGTCGCGCCGCCGCCAGCGCCCGCTCCAGCCGTTCTGTTTCGGCGGCAACGCCGGCAAAGCCGCTGTCGTCGGCCGTCAGGGTCTGGGCGCGAAGCTGGAAGATGGGGCCGATGCCGATACCGGGCGCGGCGGCAATGCCTTTGATGGCGCCGTCTCCGGCAGCGGGCGCAGGCGAGACAGCGGGAGCAGCCGGCGCGGCGACCGAAGCAGCGGCGGCAGCAACCGGCGCCGTTTCCCCGGCGGCGGGCGCGCCCTGTGGCTCCGTAGCGGCGATTTCCTCGCCCAGACCGTCACGGATGGCGGCTTCCAGCGCGGCGAGGGCGTCGTCCTCGTCGTCGCCGTCGGCGCTCACGCGGATCAGGGCGCCCTGCTCTGCCCCCAGGGTGAGCATGGAGATCAGGCTCTTGGCGTTGGCCTTGCGCTCGCCGTGATAGACGGCGATGGTGCTGGAAAACTGCTTGGCTATGTTGACAAAGGTCTTAGCGGGACGCGCATGCAGCCCTGTTGGATTTTCGATGATAATCTCAAACTCTCTCACGAGGCGGTAACCTCCCTTCTGGCTGGATGGCCAGCGTCCCCTGTCGTCTAGGCCACTGCTTCTCGAGCCAGCGTCTCCACAATGAAAGCGGGGTCGGTGGTCGTAATGAGCTGCTGCGTGATCTCTTCGTCTTCGATGGCGTCTGCCAGATTGGCCAGCACGGAGACGTGCTCGTCGGCCTGGGCGGCGATGCCGATGATCAGGTAGGCCAGCTCGCCTTCCTCCCACTCGATGCCCTCCGTAAGCTGCAGCACGGAGATGCCCGTCTTGTGGATGTAGGCACGATCGTCGAACTCGCCATGGGGAATCGCCACGCCGTTGCCCAGGTAGGTGGACATGGTCTGCTCGCGGGCGAGCATTCCCTTCACGTAAGGCTCGGCGACACAGCCGCTGCGGACGAGCAGCTCGCCGGTCTGGCGGATAGCGTCTTCTTTATCGACGGCAGTTGCCTGCAGCCGGATGCGATCAACTTCGAGTACGGCCATCAGCTTACTCCGAGGCCTCAATCGTCCTGCCCGCGGCAAGATCGTTGACCAGACGGTCAAAGGCGGGGTCATTCATGAAATGGTTGAAGGTGACGACGACGGCCTGCGGCGCCTTGCTGCGGGCGACGCTGGCGAGCCCCTTGTGGACGACGACGACCTGGGCATCGTCGGGGATGGCACGCGCCGGCTTGTGGACGACCTTCACGTCCACGTTGGCTTTCTTGAGCTTCTTCTTGAGCGCGTTGACGCTCATGAGGCTGGAGCCCATGCCGGCTTCGCAGGCCAGCACGATGGTCTTGACTTCGGATGCGGGAACAGATTGGGCCATGATGAAACCTCCTCTGGATGGCAGCGCGGGGCGGAGAAGGCGGACCTTTCTGCCGCCCCGCACCGGTGATGACAGAACGAACGGTTAGTCGACCGCGAGGCCGGGGACGGAAGTGTCAACTTCCTCGAACTCCTCTTCTTCCTCGTCTTCCGGCACCGGCCGGACGCGGAGAATGAAGGCGCCGACGAGGAAAGCGGCGACAGCGCCCAGGAGCACGCCGGTGAGCACGGCGAAGTGCTGTCCGGGCGGAATGACGACCAGGTAGGCGAAGATCGAGCCCGGCGACGGCGTCGCGACGAGGCCCGCGTTCATGATCGTGAACCAGAGGTCGGCGACGAGGCCGCCGGCGATGGTAGAGAGGATCATGATCGGATGGGCGAGGATGTAGGGGAAGTAGATCTCGTGGATGCCGCCGAGGAAGTGGATGATCATCGCGCCGGGGGCCGACTGCTTGAGCATGCCGCGACCGGCGACGAGATAGGCGGTCAGCAGACCGAGGCCGGGGCCGGGGTTGGTCTCCAGCAGGAAGTGGATGGCCCGGCCGGTCTCGGCCGACTGGGTGACGCCGAGCGGGCCGAGGACGCCGTGGTTGAGGGCGTTGTTCAGGAAGAGCACCTTCGCCGGCTCGATGATGATCGCCGCCAGCGGCAGGAGCCGGGCCTGGATGAGCCCATCGACGATGCTGCCCAGGAAGTTGCTGATCGCTTCGGCGACCGGACCGATGACCAGATAGCCGATGAGGGCCAGGATGGCGGCAAGGATACCGGCCGAGAAGTTGTTGACCAACATCTCAAAACCAACCGGGATTTTGTCCTCGAAGGCTTCATCGAACTTCTTGATCAGCCAGCCGCCGAGCGGGCCCATGATCATCGCGCCGAGGAACATGGGAATATCGGCGCCGACAACGACACCCATCGTCGAGGCCGCACCGACGACGCCGCCGCGAATGCCGTGGACCAGATGGCCACCGGTGTAGCCGATGAGGATCGGGAGCAGATAGGTAATCATCGGCCCCACCAGCTCCGCGAAGTCTTCGTTCGGGAGCCAACCGGTGGGAATAAAGAGGGCCGTGATGAGACCCCAGGCGATGAAGGCGCCGATGTTGGGGATGATCATCCCGGCCAGGAAACCGCCGAACTGCTGCACTCTTTCTCTCATTTTCTGCCTCTCCTTATTAGAGTCTCTCCTTCATTCATCTCGCCGCAGGACCGGTACGGCGAGCCTTCTCTCCGCGGCGCAGCCTCTCAACGCCGCCATTACACGTAACGACCGGTCGTTACGGCGTAACCAGAATCAACGTACGGCAAGCCATGCCGTTATAGCCTCCACGTCTTCGGGGAAGAGCAGATGGTGGACCTGGATGACCTTCTGCGAGTCGTGCAGCTCCGGCGGCAGCGGGATGGTCGTGATGACCAGGTCGGCCGTATCGAGACGCCGGCGCGTCAGCTCGCGGACCGACAGCACTTCGGGGTCGCCCAGGCGCGGGAAGCGGGCGCGCAGGCGGGCGAGCAGAAGCTGCGCGGAGGCCATGCCGCTGGGGCAGATGACGAAGACGCGGCTGAGCCGGTAGGGGCGCTCGCGGATGTAGGCGGCGCGCAGGAGCAGGGCGATGTTGTCGATGTCGCCGTCGAGAAGATGCGCGCCCAGCTCGCGCTCCATCTGTTCGGCCAGCTCGCGGGCGAGCCGGTTCTCGAAGGCGTATTCTTTGGGCAGCGTCGTGCCGGCCGGGGGCGGCGGCATCCACAGGCCGAAGCGCTGGCGCAGATAGGCGGACACAGTATGGACGACGATGCCGTCCTGGAGCATGCGGTCGTGTTCCAGGGAGGGCAGATCGTAGCTGCGGCTGATGTGGCGCATAAGGCCATCCACCAGCTTGCTGAACGAAGCGTCGATGTCCATATCGCCGGGCCAGCGCTCGTTGCGGGGGGCCGCCAGCAGATAACGGGCTATCGAGGCGATTTCGGCCCTGGGCCAGGGCGCGCCGACGCCCCAGCGCAGCCGGCCGGCCATCTCTTCGGCGACGGTCCAGACGGGATGGGCCTCCAGCCAGGCGATCTCCTCCGGCTCTTCCTCCAGCACACAGCCGCGGTCGATGCGCGCGGTCTGGATGGCGAAGATGAGGGCCAGGAAAAGCACGGCGTCGTCGCTGAAGCGACCGCCGAGCTGCTTTTCAGCATAGGCGACCTGGCCAAAGAGGCGGCGCATCTTCCAGCGGCTGATTACCTCGGCGGCCCGCTGGACGACTGGGAGCAGGTGGGCGTCTTCGGCGAGGGTGAAGGTCACCCCGTGGCTGTGGGAAAGGCGGGTCAGGGGGAGGCCGGGAGCCGCGTCGCCCCAGGCCCAGGCGCCGAGCGCCTGGCGAATCTGCTGTTCGGCGCCGCAGACGGCAATGCCATAGTTCGGGCGCCGCTCCAGCTCCAGCCCGTGCCCGGCCAGCCACGCCTCTACCACGTCCAGGTCGCCGAGCACGGTCGAGCGGGAGACCGCCAGCCATTGCTCCCACTGCTGCACGATGGTCGGCTCGCCGCTCTCCAGAAGCAACAACGCCAGGAGCTGCTGGCGTTGTCGTGGTTCAAGAATCAGTTGGAGGCCGCTGCTTTCGCGTAATTCGCGCTGCAGCATGACGTTTTCGGCCGGCGAGCAGTGCAGCTCGACGCCGACGCCGGGGGTCACTTTCAGCTCGATCCGCCGGTGGGCCAGCCATTGCTTCAACCCGCGCAACCCATAGCCGACCTGTCGAGGGGTCAGGTGCATCTTTTGCGCCAGCTCGGCGGCTGCGACGGGGGCATCGGCGTCGAGCAGCAAGCGCAAAATATCTCGTTGCCGGGTCGTCAGCGCTGTCATGTCACCTACTGTGGGAGCGGTAAGCGAAACTAGCTGAAATCGTTTACGTTTGTCATTATATACGACAATCCTGAGCGTTTCTCAGGTAAATCTCACAATTACTGCCGGGCAGGATATGACAAAAGTGGACGAATCGGCGCGACAGGGGTGCAACCGGAGGTGCAGAAGCGCGTATTGGGAGTGACGGCTAGAATAAAGAGAATTCGGAGGCAACCATGGAAGAAAACAAATCGCAACAGACCGACTTTACTGCCAGCGACAACGACCGTCTCTGGGCGGCGCTCGCCTGGCTCCCCATCAGCCCGCTGTGGCCTCTCTTTGCCGTGCTCGCCCTGCTGCTGGACGATACGAAGAACCGGCCTTTCGTGCGCTATCACGCCATCGTCTCGCTGGCGCTGGGTATTGCCCTGATCCCAATCTCGGTGATCACGCTCGGCTGCGGGGCGATCGTCTACCTGGTCTTCTTCTGGTGGGCGTTTGAGGCGTACAACGGCCGGGTCGTGGAGATCCCCGTCATCTCGGATTGGGTGCGCCAGCAGGGCTGGGCCGATTTGTAGGGACCGACCAGGCGACGGCATTCGGCCGGCGGGACGCCGGCGCTCCGGGTGTGGTTCGCTGCCCTGGCTGTGCTACAGTAGGGCCGTCACTTATCCAGATGCACACAAGGAGATAGCCAGTGAAAGTCGCCTACGTCTTCAGCACGTCCGGCCATACGGCCAGCTACAAGCTGGGTAAGATGATCCTGCCCCAACTGGAAGCGGGCACGCACGGGGCCGACGTGGTGGGCATGTTCTTCTTTGACGACAACAACTACATCTTGCGGGAAGGCGATCCCATCGGCGAGCGGCTGGCGAAGGTCGCCGCCGACAGGGGGATGCTGCTGATGATGTGCGACCAGTGCGCGCTGGAGCGACAACTGGCGACCGGCGAGCCGGGCAATTGCCAGCCGCAGGGCACCGTTGCCGGCGTGCAGGTGGGCTGCTTTCCCGATCTCTACGCGGCGCTGGCGGGCAACCCGCCCGACCAGGTGATCACGCTCTAGCGGCGCGGCTAGCCCGCCAGCCCGTGCGCTTCCAGCAGATCCGTATCGGCCAGTAGGGTGGATGTTGGGCCGTCGGCGACGACGCGCCCTTCGTCCATGACGATGGTGCGGGGCAAGAGCTGGCGCACGAGCTGCAGGTCGTGGCTGGCGACGAGCATCGTCTGCGGCAGCTCGGCCAGGAGCGCAATCAGGGAGCGCCGGGCACGCGGATCGAGGCCGGCCGAGGGCTCGTCCAGCACCAGGATTTCGGGGTCCATCGACAGAACGGTGGCGATGGAGACGCGCTTCTTCTGGCCGAGACTGAGGTGGTGGGACATGCGCCCGGCGACCTCGCTCATGCCGACGAGGGCCAGGGCACGGGCCACCCGCTCGCGCACCTCGGCCTCGGGCAGCCCCATGTGCAGCGGGCCAAAGGCCACGTCGTCGAAGACAGTCGGCGAGAAGAGTTGATCGTCCGGGTTCTGGAAGACCATACCGACCCTGGCGCGGATGAGGGGCAGGTTGGGTCGCGTCACCGGCAGGCCGGCGACGGTGATGGGCGCGCTGCCGTCCTGGGGCTCGCCGAGCAACCCGTTCAGGTGCAGCATCAGCGTGCTTTTGCCCGCCCCGTTCGGCCCGACCAGGGCGACTTTCTCACCGGCAGCCACCGACAGAGAGACGCCGCGCAGAGCGGCCGTGCCGTCGGGATAGGTGAAGTGCAGGTCGCGCACGGCGAGCGTGGGTTCTGGCTCGGCGGTCGTGGCAGGGGCGGGCTGCAGGTGCTGGACGGGCATCGCAGCTGCTCCTAGGCGGCCAGCCGCCCGGCAAGCTGGATGGCGGCAAGCAGCAGGACGGCGGCGAGGCCGGCGAGCCAGTCGCGGGCCGTCATCACGTGGGGATTCATGGTCAGGAGCTGGCCCCGATAGCCGCGGGCCAGCATGGCGTTGTAGACACGCTCGTTGCGCTCGTAGCTGCGCAGGAAAAGCTGCCCGACCATGCTCCCGGCGACGCGCGCCCGCCAGATGACGCTGCCGCCGGCCTGTCCAGCGGCGGGCGCGGCGCTGCGGGCAGCACGGGCGCGGAGCAGCCGGCTCGCTTCGTCGGCCAGCACGAAGAGGTAGCGGTACATGAAGCCGATAATGGCGACGAGGACGCCGGGCACGCGCAGGTGGCGCAGCCCATGCATGAGGTCGGGGAAAGATGTCGTCACCGTCAGCAGGATAGCCATCTGTACCGAGAGCAGGCTGCGGGCGAGGATGGAGGCGAAGCGCAGCAGCCCGGCGTCGCTGACGGCGAGCGTCCAGGCGCCCAGCCGGAAAGCCCAGAGAGGCTGGCCGGTCTGGGAGAAGAGGACCGTGACGGCGGCAAGGGCGAAGGGCAGGGCCAGGACAGAACGGCGCAGGAGATAGCCGGGAGGCAGATGGGCCAGCCGCGCGCCGAGCAGCAAAAAGCCGCCCGCCGCGAGAAAGGCAAGCCAGGCGCCGTCGGGGAGGAGCAGGTTGGAGACGATGAAGAGCATGGTCACCACGAGCTTGACACGCGGGTCGAGGCGGTGGATCAGGCTCTCGCCATGCAGGTAGCGGTCAAAGGCGGCAGTGGGCAGCATGGCGCGGCGGGCCTGCGGGCCGGATCAGTGGCTCCGTTCGGCCGAGCGGCTGCGCAGGGCGCGGGCCGCGAGCAGGGATACGACGGCGACGAGCAGCGCGCCCAGCAGACCGGCGGCGATGGTGGAAAGGGCCGTTTCGCCCAGAAGGGGGATGGTGTAATCGGGCAGTAGCTCGTAGGGAGCGTCCTGGGCGTTGGCCAGGAAACCGGTCTTCCCGGCGACCCATTCGAGGCCGTCAGGGAAGCTGGAAGCGAAGGGCGAGAGGAGGACGACGAGCAGCGTGACGACGAGGCCCCCGGCAATCCAGCCACGGCCGGCGACTGCGGCGCTGCGCTCCAGGAGCTGGGGGCGTGCGGCGCGGATGAAGCTGAGCGCGCCGACGGTGATGAGCGCTTCGCCGAGGCCGATGAGGGCGTGGATGCCGAGCATGACGGGCACGACGATGGCGAAGCTGACGGTGTTGCTGAAGCCCAGGAAGAGGGCGGTGAGCAGGGCGGCGGCGACCACGGAGAGCCAGGCAGCGATGCCTGCGCCGAGGAGCGCAACCCGCCGGCCGCGCCCGGCGACGAGGCGATAGAGGCCGTAGCCGACGAGGGCCGGGATGACGCCCATGACGAGGATGTTGGCGCCCATGGCGACGAGGCCGCCATCCTGAAAGAGAAGGGCCTGCAGGGCGATGACGGCGGTCATGACGAGGATGCCAAGCCAGGGGCCGAGGACGATAGCTGCCAGTGTGGCCCCGATGAGGTGGCCGGATGTGCCGCCGGCGACGGGGAAGTTGATCATCTGGCCGGCGAAGATGAAGGCAGCCATGACGCCGGCGAGGGGCACAAGGCGCTCGTCGAGGGTGGCCTGGGCACGGCGCACGGCGGCGGCGACGGCGATGAGCGCCAGCAGCCAGGCGAACGCGGCGATGAGGAGCGAGAGAAAGCCGTCGGGAATGTGCAGTTGGGCCGAAGCAAGGAACATCATTGCCTCCAATCAGCCGGCGCTGCCGGCCGGGTAGGGGCGGCGCCGGCGGCAGTCCTGGCAGCAGCCAAAGAAGGAGATGTGGTTCATCTCCAGGGCGAAGCCGTATTGCGCTTCCGCCTGTTCGACGAGGGAGGCGAGCATGTCGTGGGGGATCTCGTAGGCGGCGCCACAGGAGCGGCAGACGAGGTGGTGGTGGGGCTGCTGCCCGGCCAACTCGTAGACGGTGAGGCCGTCGGCCTGCTGCGTGGCGGTGACGAGTCCCTGCTCGCAGAAGAAGTTGAGGGTGCGGTAGACGGTGCCCTGGTTAAGCGCGGGGACGATTTCACGCACGGCGGCGTAGACCGCCTCGGCGGTGACGTGGCCGCCCAGCCGGCAGACAGCGTCGAGGATGAGCTGTCGCTGGGGGGTGACCCGGTAGCCGTCGCGGCGCAGGCGGGCGGCGATTGTCTCGATGTCGTGGCTCATTTCACACACCTTATTGCAGTTAAATGCAACAGGGAGTGAGTGTAATTAAGGCAGCGCGATTCGTCAAGGAGGGGCGGCGGGGCCGGGAGACGTGTCGTTGGGCGGTATTTCGAGGGGGGTTTGGGCGGCGCGAGAAGGGTCGTCTGGCGGCACGTCGAATTGTGTCGTGGTATCGGTTGGCGATATTTCGGGGGCGGCGAGCCCTTCGTCTGTGCCGGATGGCGATATTTCGGGGAAAACGCGGGAAATATCGGATGGTGGTAGCTCGGTGGAGGCGGGAAGCGAGCAGGGATGCTGCCTGCCAGAATGGTAGGCGCGATCCGGGCGACGGCGGCGGGGCGGCGGGGGCGTGTCGAGGTCGCCGGCGAGGCTCCATAAGGCGATGCGGCCGGTGTCGGTGAGGACCCAGCAGCCCCGATAGCGGCGCTCGATCCAGCCGACGCTGGCGAGCCGGCGGAGGGCGTCGTAGGTGGCGCCGCGACCCCAGCCGGAGAGGCTGCCGAGGGCAGACGGACCGAGGCCGGGGTTGCGAGCGATGGCGAGGAAGATGGAAAGCGGCGGGCCTTTGAGCCAGGCAAGGAGACCGGGCGAGTGTTGAGGGGGCATGGGCGTGACCTCCTTTGTGATGGCTTCCCTGGCGTTGAGAGGGGCGTGGAGGCCCGGCCGGCAGACAGGGAAGGGCGGTCGTGTTTTAGCACATATGTTCTCCTTTATTATAGGGGCGAATGGGGCAGGTGGAGGTGAAGGGTAGGTGAAAAGGGGTTGAACTGAGAGAGTAGCGAGCTGGGCCTGAGGCAGAGCGAACTTGATCCAAATCAAGGCCGACCTGGTGTGCGCGGTCTATGCTAGGGGAAAAGGGCTTTGCCGGGGGCAGCAGGTAATAGCCTGCCCCACTGAAGCGCCGGCTGCGAAGCTGTGTGAGAGGAGAGATGACGATGCCAGAGCCACGCCTGATGCAGGGCGAAGTTGACTTTGAGAATACAACGGTGGGGGCTATTGTCGCGGCTGATTATCGGGCCGCCGATATCTTCCAGCGAGTTGGAATCGACTTCTGCTGTGGCGGCGGGATACCCTTATCCGATGCTTGCCGCGAACACGGGGTCGATCTGGAGGCGCTGCGCGAGGAGCTGCAGGAGCTGGCGCAATCGCCGGGTCGAGGGGAGCGGTATGACCAGTGGGAGCTGGACTTTCTGGCCGACTATATTGTCAGTCAGCACCATGCCTATGCGCGGCAGATGACGCTGGTGTTGCGCGAGTATGCGACGGCGGTGGCGCAGGTACACGGCGAGGAGCACCCGGAAACGCGGACCATTGCCGAGCTGTTTGAGGAGCTAAGCGGCGATATGGCCATGCACATGCAAAAGGAGGAGCTGCTGCTCTTCCCTTATATCCGCCGCCTGCTGAAGGCGCAGCGAGAAGGCGGCCGGCCGGTGACGCCGCCGTTTGGCTCGGCGCGGAAGCTCATCCAGGCGATGGATGAAGAGCACGACGAGACCGGCGATCTGCTGGCACAGATTGCGGCGCTGAGCGGCGGCTACACGCCACCGGAGGACGCCTGCAATACCTACCGGGCCTTATACGCCAACCTGAGAGAGCTCGACGCCGACACGAAAAAGCACATTCACCTGGAGAATAATATCCTCTTCCCGAAGACGATACGGCTGGAGGGAGAACTGGAAGGCAATGGTAATGGAACCTCGAATTAAGTATGCCGAAGTAGCTCCCGGCGCCATGAAGGCCATGCTGGCCCTGGAGTCCTACGTAGCCGGAAGTGGGCTGGAGCGGTCGCTCCTCGAGCTGATCAAGACCAGGGCCTCGCAGATTAACGGCTGCGCCTACTGCATCGATATGCACACCAAGGATGCGCGGGCGGCCGGCGAGAGCGAACAACGCCTTTATGCGCTTTCGGCCTGGCGCGAGACGCCGTTCTTCAGCGACAGAGAGCGCGCCGCGCTGGCGTGGGTGGAGGCGATCACGCTGCTGGCTGAGAGCGGGGCGCCGGACGATGTCTATGAGCAGGCCCGCGCCTGTTTCACGGAGCGAGAACTGGTCGATCTGACGATGGCCGCGATTGCGATCAACGGCTGGAATCGCCTGGCTGTGGGCTTTCGTACCGTGCCCGGAACGTATGAGAGGGCGGCGGATTGATCGGAGCGTGGGCGGGGAGCGGGACGGCGGCGTGGAGGGGGATCATAGCGATCATGGGAATCAGGGTTGGACCCAGACGACGTAGGTAAGGGTGGCGTCGTTGTAGCTGGCGGTGATTTCCCAGCAGCCGGCAGTGGGGAGGACGAAGCCGGTCATGATCATCGAGCCGTAGTCGGGGTGGTAGGCGTTGCTGGCGCCGTCGTCGGTCATGGTCTCGTCGCCGTCGAGGCGGCGGCCGGTCAGGAGGAGATCGGGATCCTGTTCTTCCCGCCAGTTATAGCCTTCGCTCCAGAAGGGTTGCTTCTGGGTGTAGCCATGCTCGTCATGGGGCAGGGAATGCCAGACGCCGCTTTCGAGAAGACTCGTCGATAGAGCCGGGCCGCCATACCAGAACGAGCGCGGGTCCTCGCGGAGCAGATCTGTCGTGCCTGCCGGCGGCTGGTGGGGAGGCGACGGGGGCTGTGTGACCGGGCAGGCCTCGCGGCCGGCGCTGGCAGCGGCCGTTTTCTGTTGCTCCTCTTGCGACAGAAAGGCGAGCAAGGCTTCAATCTCGGCGTCGTCCAGCTCCAGGTTGGGCATCTCGGTGCCCGGTCGCACGGCCGCCGGGTCGCGCAGCCAGGCGCGGACAAAGTCGGGGTCAGGCTCGTAGCGAGTCAGGTTGGGGCCAATGGATAGCCCATCGCCCTGGGGAAGCGCGTTGTGCCGGTGGCAGCCGACGCAGCCTTTGGCGAGAAAGAGATCGGCCCCGACTTCGGCGGGGCTGCGCGTCTCCACGGGTTCCGGCTGATCGGCCGGGGTCACGCTTTCGGCAGGGGCAGGCTCGAAAGCGAAGGCGGACAGAAGGAGGAGGGCGCCGGCGACGGCAAGGGCCAGCCCCAGGCGGCGGCGCCGGGCGAGGGCGAGCGCGGCGGCGATGCCCAGTAGCGCGACACTGCCGACCTGCAGAGCCTGAATATAAATGGTAGTTGTGCGGCCGGCGGGCGCGGTTTCTGCCTCGACCAGGGCCGGTTGGACGCGCAGCGCAGGAAGCGTCGTCACCTGTGGAAAAGGCGCGGCGGTCACCTGCCACGTCCAGTCGCCCGCCTCAGGGAAGACGGCTTCGACAAGGTAGTGGCCGGTCTGGCCGCCGGGTTCCCCTACCCACTCCAGGGCGTCCCCGCCGGCTCCATGCTCGGCCCGCACGACGAGATTCACGCCGTCGATGGGGCTGACGCCGTGCTGGCGGACGACGAACTCCAGCGAAACCGGCTCGCCGGCGCGGATCTCCGGCGGCAGCTCCTGCAGGGTAATGACGACCCAGTTGCCGGCGAGGGCGGGAGCGGCGAGCAACAGCAGGAGGGTGGTTATAAGGATGTAGAAGGTTTTCTTTTTCATGGCAGTTCTCCGGGCTAGAAGGGCAGACGACACATGAAATACACCGCTGGGCCGGAGAAGGTTCCCTTAGCGGAGCGATTCGGCGACGGTCACTGTCTCTTCGAGCGAGAGCGTGCTCTCCAGCCGGTAGGTGAAGGCGCCCTCTGCCCAGATGAGAACGTCGCCGGGGACGATGGACCAGTTATCGCCACGATCGATGGAGAGAGGATGCGGTCCTTCGACCCAGTAAGCCTGCTCGCCGCCGACCTCGGTCTCGGCGCCACCGCTGGCCCATGCCCCCTTCAGGCAGCAGTTCTCGCTCTTGATCTGGTAGAGGCTGAGGATCGGCTCGCCAGGGCGTCCGGCATCATCCCACACGGAGATCACGACTCGTTCTTCTGACAACACGGGCAGTGGTTGCAGATAGACCCGGTCGGGCGGGCGATCGGCGGGCGGCGCGGTGGGGAGTCGCAGCTCGAAGCCGGCCTGCACCTGCGCCTCCGCCAGTGTGAGCGGAGCGCCGAGGGGTGGGGTCACGGTCGCAGCCGGAAGCGTAGCCGTTGTGCCTGCTTCCGCGGCGTTCACGGGCGGCGTCAGACCTACTCGCGGCCATTGCGACGAAGCCGGGGCTGTTGCAGCCGGCTCCGTCGAGGGCGGCGTCAGGAGGATGCGCACGGCGCCGATCTGCAGCCACTCGCGCACGGCGGCGCGCACGGCCGGCACGGATAGGGCGACCAGCAGGAGGAGTAAGAGGATAGCCAGGGCGAG
>JAAYYY010000035.1 GCA_012515125.1 Chloroflexota bacterium | reverse complement strand
GCACGATCAGCATCAGGAGCGGGCCGGGCGAGGGTACGACTTTCCTGATCCGGCTGCCGGTGGCCTGAGCCGGATCGCCAGCTATCTAAGGGCAGCGACGCGCACGGCGGCAATGAGCGCCGTGCGCTTTTTGTGTCTATCCAGTATGATCGGCGAGCCTCACTACCCACGCACCCGCCCCGAAAGCAGACAGGAGGATAAGCAGTCCTATGGAACTCACAGGCCTACACCACGTCTCGGCGATGACCGCTCAGGCGGCGCGGAACGTCGCGTTTTATACACAGGTACTGGGCATGCGGCTGGTCAAGAAGACAGTCAATCAGGACGATCCCAGCTCATATCATCTCTTTTATGCGGACGAAATCGGCCGGGCGGGCACCGACCTGACTTTCTTTGATATTCCGTATCTGGCCCCTAACCGGCCCGGGACGCGCAGCATCTCGCGCACGGGGCTGCGCGTCAGGGGGCGCGAGGCGCTGGCGTTCTGGCAGGAGCGACTGGCGGAGCATGGGGTGACCCAGGGCACGATCCAGATGGAGGCGGGGCGGGCCGTGCTGCCGTTCCAGGATTTTGAAGGGCAGCGGCTGGTGCTGGTAGACGACACGGACGCGGCGCTGCCGGGCGGCACGCCGTGGGAGCGCAGCCCGGTGCCGGTGGAGATGGGGATACGGGGTCTGGCGTCAGTGACCCTGACCGTCGCGGACCCGGAGCCGACGGCGTGGGTGCTGACGGAGGTGATGGGCTTCCGGCTGGCGGAGAGCGAGGCGGGCGGGCCGGAGCAGCAGGTGCTCATCTTCGAAACCGGTCCCGGCGGGCCGGGCGCACAGGTGCGGGTCGCCGTGCGACCTGACCTGCCCCCGGAGCGGCTGGGGCGGGGCGGCGTGCACCACGTTGCCTTCCGGGTTCCTGATTTCGAGCAGCACGAGGCGTGGATCGGCCGCCTGGCAAGGGCCGGCCTGCACAACTCGGGCATCATCGACCGCTTCTACTTCAAGTCGATCTACTTCCGGGAGCCGAACGGCATCCTCTTCGAGCTGGCAACGGACGGGCCCGGATTCGTCGCCGACGAGGATGCGGAAAGCCTGGGCGAGAGGCTGGCGCTGCCGCCCTTCCTGGAGCCGCAGCGGGCGCGCATCGAAGCGAACCTGAAGCCGCTGTAAGGGGGCGCCGGGCCGCTGTTTGCGGGCAGAGGCGCGGTTGGCCCTTTATTCCTCGACGACCAGCTCTGCCGCGATCTCCAGGAAGCGGCCCACGCCGGCAACTTCCTCCGCCAGCGCGGCCAACACGTCGCCGTTCAGCGGCGCGAACGGCCGAAGGATCAGCTGTGTCCGCCCGGACCGGCGCGCCAGCCGCCAGACGCCGGCGGCAAGACCATCGACCAGCAAGGTGGGCCGGATGAGGCCGCCGCCCGGATGGATCTGCCGGGCATTTTCCGGCGCGACGATCAGGTCGCGGCTGCGGTAGCCCAGCAGATAGGCGTCGTAGCCAGGCAAGAGATGGACGAGCGGCCCGCCGGCGGGCGGCTGCGCCAGCCACTCCGCCTGCTCCGGCAGGAGCCAGAGGGTCTCGCCGTCGAACG
>JAAYYY010000305.1 GCA_012515125.1 Chloroflexota bacterium | reverse complement strand
GCTCGCGTAAGGCTGCAACAGCCGCTCCCGGACCGAGGGCACAATCAGCATGAGGACAATGCTCAGGCCCATGAGCGAGCCAAGCAGATAGTCAATGGTCGCGTGGCGCACATAATGGGTGGCCCCGCTGACGACACAGGTCGCTAGCCCCCCGATGACGGCGAGGTACCAGCCTGACATCCGGCGCTGGCCCAGCAGGTAGATCGCGGCAATGGTCATCATGGCGCCCACCCACAGGCCCAGCCAGCCGAAGTAGGTGATAGCGATGCCTTCGCCAAACAGGGGCCGGGACGGATGGCCGTAGAGGATGCGGAAGGCGGCGTGCCCGTTGGCGAACGCCTCCGCCGACGAAACCCCGAGCATGAGGAACACAAAAAAGTCGACGACCTTTTGCGTGCGATCCCCTTTATCGGCCAGCAGAAGCGTGAAATAGGGGACCAGGCCGATCGCCATGATAAAGACGGCCGGGGGAAAGCCGCCTTCGGCGGTGCCCACAAAGTTCATCCAGGGGACAATCATATAGGCGCCGCCCATCGCGGGAATCGCCAGGCAGAGCAGCGCCGCGCCCCGCGCCCAGCTCTCGCCCCTGTAGAGCGGGCGGGCGATCACCAGCAATGCCAGGCCGGCAATGACGGAAAGGGTGCCCCAGAAGGGAAAGAAGAAACTGACCAGCCAGGTCGTCAGCGTCAGTAACGGCGCCGAAGGGTTCCCTTCGGCCGTGAACTGCGCGATGCGCGCCTGCTGGTATTTGAGAATCGGATTGACGAGATCGAAGGCTACAAAGGGTACGACCAGGATCATCAGCAAGGCCGCGATAATGACCGTTCCCGTTATCACCTTTCTCGCTCGTGCAGACGGGTGCCGCATGTGAAACCTCCTTCCTTTTCGGCTACAATGAAACGGGCACGACTGTGCAGCTCGTCACGACCAGTTTAGAGGGGATTGATCGCGGTTACCTTGACAATTGTCAATTGCGACGCTGCTTCGTGTCTGGAACACCTGGGGATCTTTTCGCCCCGTCGCGAGCACAATGGGCGGCTGTTGCCTGGACTCGCCAAGAGGGAAAGCCTGTCTATGGATTACATCGCGCAGCAATTGAGGCAGACCAGCGTATTCAATCACCTGCCCGAGGCAGAAGGCCGGGAGATGGTCAGGCTGGCCAGGCGCATGCGCCCGGCGGGCGGCGACTATCTACTCCATCAGGGCGACGTCTGGCCGCACGTCATTTTTCTCCTGGAGGGCGAGCTGCGCTGGGAGATCCTCTCCTTGAGCGGCCGGGAGCACGTTCTGTTTACAATCGGTCCCGGTGACGTCTTCTGGGGCCATTCCCTGTTCGACGACGAGCCGATGCCTGCCTCGCTCATTGCTTCCCGGAGGAGCGAGGCCCTGGTCTGGGACCGGGAGACGATCCTGCCGTTCCTGTTTGGCTGCCCACAGGCGTTGTGGGATTTGACCCAGCTGCAGGTGCGGACGATGCGGCGGGCCAGGGAGATTATCTACGGGTTGGCCTTCCAACCGGTGTCGGCCAGGTTGGCGGGTCTGCTGCTGGAGAGTTTTGGGGAGCAACGAGAAGAAGCGACAATTGAGCGCGATTTCACCCTGAATGAAGTAGCCGCCCGGGTCGCTTCGTCGCCCGAGGTCGTCTGCCGCATCCTGCATCAATTTCACGCCGATGGCGTGCTGGAGCTGACTCGCGCGCACATTACCCTGCGCGATCCACATGCCCTCAACCGGATTGTCGAAAAGGGCTGAGCCGTCTGGGGCCATGGAAACGGCAGGCAACGGAGGCGACGTGTCCGAAGAGCTGAACAGAGAAACGCCTTTTTCATCACTGGCGCCAGACATACAGGATCGGCTCGATCAGGCCGCTATTCGCCGCACCTACGAAGAAGGAGAGATCTTTGCCCTGCGCGGCGAGGTCTGGCCCTACCTCTTTCAGGTGGAATCAGGCAAGATTCAGGCCGAAAAGGAATCGCTCGAGGGGCGCCGTCTGCAGTTACTGACGATAGGGCCGGGCGAGCTTTTCTGGGGATTGGCCTTCTTCCATGACCGTGCCCCGATGCCCGTCACGCTGCAAGCGGCGATGCGCAGCACGGTGCTCCTGTGGAGCCGCGAGCGGCTGCTGCCGCTGCTGCTGGAGAACGGCGACCTGTTATGGAAGTT
>JAAYYY010000034.1 GCA_012515125.1 Chloroflexota bacterium | reverse complement strand
TGAGGCCGCTACCGCCGGTGCCCTGGACAACGGCCCGGCAAATGAGCGGCGTTGGGGTGACCGTGGGCTCGTTGGGATCGGGTGTAGGCGTCGGCGTTTGAGTCGGCGGGATGGTCGAGAGCGTTGGCGTTGGCGTGGGCACTCCCTCGACCTCCTCTCCGGCCTGCACGGCTAATTCCGTCACCGTCGCCTGGTAGCGTGTGACGAGCAGGACTACTGTTCCCAGAAACAGCAGGACGGCCGCCATCAGCGTGAAACTGGCCCGGCGCAGGATCGCCTCGCGCTCCAGCGTATAGAAGCGGGCGCCACCACGGCGAATGTCACGGTAGGTAATCGCCGCCGCGATGAATGCGAGTACGGTGAGGAACAGAGGCAGAAAGAGACCTTGCATGATGCCTATGCGGGTAGGGAGAGATCCGCCGCGCTCAACGGGCCCGGGCGGAGAATCACCGGCGGGTCGGTGGTGCAATCGACAATGGTCGAGGAGATACCGAGGGGAGCCGGCCCGCCGTCCACCACGGCCGCTACCTTACCCTCCAGTATGGCCAGCGCCTCCTCTGCTGTGCGCGCGGGCGCATCGCCGGAGAGATTGGCGCTGCTAGTCGCTACAGCCCCGCCGGCATCGCGGATCAGGGTCTGCGCGACGTCGTTATCAGGCACGCGCACGGCGACTGTGTCGATACGGGTCAGAACCTCCGGCAGATCCAGGCGTCGTGGCAGAATGAGAGTCAGTGGCCCGGGCCAGAAGCGCTCGATCAGCTCCTGCGCAAAAGGCGGCACGCCACGAGCGACAAGCTCCAGACCCGTGGCGTCGGCGAGCAGCACCGGGATACCTTTATCGTCGGGCCGGCCCTTCACCCGGTAGAGTGCCTCGATGGCGACGGGGTCTGTAGCCAGGGCGGCGATCCCATAGACCGTGTCGGTCGGAATGACGATAAGCTGGCCCTGCCGCAGAAAGGCCGAAGCCTTGGCCAGGTCGTATGGATCACTTGCTTGCAGAAGGAGGGTATTCATCTTTCTTAATCGCCAGCACGCGGTCGTGGCCGGCGTAGTCTGGTAATAATTCAATCTCGGCCTGGGGGAACGTTTCCTGGGCCACCTTCTGCGCTGCGGGCCCCTGGCGCCAACCCAGCTCCAGGAAGAGGGCTGCGCCAGAACGCAGGCAGGCCTTCGCTTCCTGCAGCAGCCGCTCAATCAGCTCCAGACCGGTTGGGCCACCACGCAAAGCAAGCTCCGGTTCATACCATTTTACTCCGCCGTCTAGCTCCGTCCACTCCGCGTCGCCGATATAGGGTAAATTGCTGACCACGAGGTCCGGCGCTTCCGTCACCGGCGCCAGTAACGACCCCTGGAAGAACTCAATGCGGCTCTCGACGCCGTGCCTGAGCGCGTTCTGTCTGGCGACCTCCAGCGCCTCGGCCGAGATGTCTGTGGCAAGGATGCGCGCGCCGGGCAGTTCCCGCGCCAGCGTGACGGCGATGCAGCCACTGCCCGTGCCGACGTCTACCGCGACCAGGCCGGGCCGCCTCTGCGCCCACTGCAGGGCCGCTTCCACCAGTAGCTCTGTTTCGGGCCGTGGGATCAGGACGGCAGGGGTGACGGCGAAGTCAAGGCCAAAGAAGGGCGCGCTGCCGACCAGATAGGGGACCGGCTCGCGCTGCGCGGCCCGCCCGACCAGCGCCTTAAAGCGGGCCTGCTGGTCGGGCGTAAGAGGCTCGTCGCCGTGGGCAATCAGGCTGGCCCGCGAGCGCTGCAGCACGTGCTGCAGCAGGAGCCGGGCATCGACGTTGGCCGTGGGTGAAGGGCCAAGTCGCTCGCCGGCCCAGGCCAGAGCGTCGGCAATGGTCATCAGGAACCGTCGCGATCAGGCGGCCGCAGCCACCGGGATCAATCCCCGCTTCTCCAGATACTTGAGAATGATGTCCGCGCTCTCCTGTACCGTCTCCCGATCGGTATGGACGTGGATGTCTGGATTAACGGGCGGTTCGAACGGGTCGGAGATGCCCGTGAAGTTCTCGATTTCGCCGGCAATCGCCTTCTTGTACATGCCCTTTACATCGCGCTGGACGACGACGTCCAGCGGGGCATCGACAAAGACCTCGATGAAATTGGTCGTCTCCGCACGCACCTGGTCGCGGACGGCCTGGTAGGGCGAGATGAAGGAACAGATGCAGGCTACGCCATTACGGGAAAGCAACTTGGCTACGAAGGTGACCCGCTCAATGTTCTTGTCGCGGTCTTCTTTGCTAAATCCGAGATCGCGCGTGAGGCTCTGGCGGACGACATCGCCGTCCAGCCGTTCCACTTTCAGCCCCCGCGCCTTCAGCTCATCGACGAGCACGTGGGCAATGGTCGTCTTGCCGGCCCCACTGAGGCCGGTCATCCAGACTACAAATCCTTCCTGTTCGTTCTGATGGTTCATGATCCCTGCTTTTACAGAAAAACGATTAATAGGACGGCTCGGCCGCGCTGTCCTCACGGCGGATAAAGCCACGGCGCATCAGGTAGTCGAGAATAAACCGGGCGTTCTCCTCGGCCGTGTAATGAACAGTGTCGAGCTTGATTTCCGGGTGGAGCGGCGGCTCGTAGGGGGCGTCAATGCCGGTGAAGCCGGTGATTTCCCCACGCCGCGCCTTGGCGTAGAGGCCAGACATATCGCGGGCCTCACAGACCTCAAGAGGCGTATCGACAAAAACCTCTACAAAGTGGTCGGTGCCCACCATGCCGCGAATCTCATTACGGGTGCCGCGATAGGGGCTGGCAGCCGCGCACAGGGCTACCCCGCCGTGGCGCACGATCTCGGCGGCGACGAAGCCCATGCGGCGCACGTTGGTGTCCCGGTCTTCCTTGCTGAAGCCCAGCCCGTCGGAGAAGTGCGTGCGGACGACGTCGCCGTCGAGCACGGTCACCTGCCGTCCCTGCTCCTGTAAAAGCGTCGTCAGGATGGCCGCAGTCGTCGATTTGCCGGAATTGCTCAACCCGGTAAACCAGATGCAGACGCCCTGTTTGTAGCGCGGCGGGTGGCTCTCGGCGAGAATCTCGGCGACCTCCGGCCGGGTGAACCAGTCGGGTAATGGCCGGCCGTTCTGCAGATACTCCTCGCGTACCTGCGTCCCGGAGATAGAGGCGGTGCGCACGGCTTCGGGCACGTTCGTCACCTCTTCATAACGTTCCTCCTCAGGCAGGTAGACAAGCATGCGGAAGGGAATGACCTTGACGCCGGTTTCTTCGCTATGGGCTTCGACAAGGTTCTGCGCGTCATACGGGCCATAGAACGGCTTTCCTTCCGAGTCAGTGCCCGGACCGGCATGGTCGCGCCCGATAATCAGGTGATTTGCGCCGTAGTTGCGGCGGATGATGGCGTGCCACAGCGCCTCGCGCGGGCCGGCCATGCGCATGGCCAGCGGCAGCAGCGAAAGCAAGATGCGATCCGGGTCGTAATAACGGCTGGCAAGCGCCTTGTAGGTGCGCACGCGCGTAAAATGGTCAACGTCGCCGGGCTTGGTCAGCCCTACCACCGGGTGCAGCAGCAGCACGCCGTCGATCTCTTCCGTGGCGCGCTTGGTCAGCTCTTCGTGGACCCTGTGCAGGGGATTGCGGGTCTGGAAGGCGACGATGTTCTTGCGGCCGAACTTTTCCAGCTGGGCCCGTGTCTGGCGGGGGGTCAGCCGAAGCTGCTGGAAGTCGTAATGAACGGGTAGCTGGATGACACGCAGCGGGCCGGAGATGTTCAGGCGCCCCCAACGGTTCATCTCCGCGACGAGCGGGTGGCGAAAATCATTCTTGCCAAAGACCTTTTCGGCCGTCTCGGCCAGATCCCACTCGTACACCTCCTCCACCGTCATGATCGCCAGAACCCGGTTCTGCTCGCTGCGTAGGGCGATCTCCTGGCCCACGGTGATGCCTTCCTCCGGGCGGACGGGAAGCGTGATCGGAATGGGAAAGAGCGTGCCGTCGGCCAGGCGCATCTCGTCCATAACGCGCTGATAATCGGCCTGGCCCATAAAGCGGTCCAGCGGCGAGAAGGCGCCGACCGCCAGCAGCTCCAGATCACATTCGGAACGGGCTGACAGGCGTACTGAAGGCAGGCTGTTGGCGTATTCACGCAGCTCGTTCTGCTCCTCCGGCGGTACGAGAAGATCGACCAGCTCTCCGCCATAAGGGGGAATGAGCGTATTCTGAGTGGTAGTCACGACAGATGCTCCTTGGAATTCAATCGATTTCTATGTGGCTCAAACGTCGGTTCAGCCTGCTCGTGGGACGGCAGCCGACGACCAAGCGAATGACGTCAAAAAAGGCATTGCCGCAGGCAATGCCACCCATCATTATATCGGGTATGATAGCGATAGCAAACAAACGCTGCCATGAGAGAAACGGCCATCGAGGAGGAGCAGAGAAGGCATTACACTGGCTACGGGGTACAACGGTTAAACTTGCGCACTGTCGCTTTCCTCCTCGGGGTGCTCGTCACCGTTGTCGTTACCGCTTCCCTATCCTGGCCGCCGGCCATCACTGCGGTGGACGTCGAGCAGACCAGAATCAACGTCGCCCTTCCACCCCTGACCGGTGGCGAGCCGTTCATTCAGACCTTTCGCCCCGAGCATGATGGGCTCGTAGAAGTCGAGTTGATGGTGGCTCGCCTGGCAGCGGGTACGGCGGGTACGGTTACGTTACACCTGGAAGATGAAGAGGGCAACCTCGTCGCCGCCCAGACGTGGCCGGCTGACCGCCTGGAACATAATCAACCACTCAGCCTGCGCTTCTCGCCACAGCCGGCTTCGGCGGGAAGACGTTACTCCCTTTACCTGAGCGGCGACGAAAACCCACCCTTTTCTTTCTGGGGCTATGAGCAGGACGTTCACGCGGGGGGCGCCCTGTTGGCGACCAGCAGTACAGCTCAGGAGCTGCGGTTCGTCACCCGATACCAGTTGCTGGTGCTGCCGGCACTGCGGGTCCTTCTGGCGACCCTTGCCAATAACGCGGCTCTGCTGCTGCTCGCACTGGCCCTAATGCTAATGCCGGGCGCCCTGCTTCTGTCTGCGGCGTCGCGGCGTCTGGCATCGAATGACAGCGCCACCCGTTGGGGAGTGGCC
>JAAYYY010000033.1 GCA_012515125.1 Chloroflexota bacterium | reverse complement strand
CGACGATGATGTCCGTGTCGGCCCCATAGCCGCCGAAGGTGCGCGCCTGCTCGCGCCCGCTCTGGGGCGAGGTGCGCGTCTGCAGGTTGCCGTTGTTCGCCTCCAGCCGCACGGAGACCTCGCCGATTGCGTCGATCCCTTTGGTCACAGAGCGCACGGCGAACTCCAGCAGCGTCGCCGGCATCTGCACGATGGCGTCGATGGCCTTGTAGGTCGCGTCCACCGGCCCGGTGCCGACCGCCGCCGTCACATGCTCGCTGCCGTCTGGGCCGATCAGGCGCACCGTCGCCGTAGGCATGCCCATCGTGCCGCAGGCGACCTGCAGCCCGTCCAGCCGGTAAATCTCACGCGGCTGGTAGCGTTCGTCCACCATCAACGCCTGCAAGTCGGCGTCGCTGATCGTCTTCTTCTTGTCGGCCACCTCCTTGAAGCGGGCGAAGATGCGATCCATCTCGCCCGGCTCGACCTCGTAGCCCAGCTCGGCGAGGCGCACGCGCAGCGCGTGGCGGCCTGAGTGTTTGCCCAGCACCAGCGCCGATTGCTGCCATCCAACTGTCTCCGGGCGCATGATCTCGTAGGTTGATTCGTGCTTGAGCATGCCGTCCTGGTGGATGCCGGCCTCGTGCGCGAAGGCGTTGGCCCCGACGATCGCCTTGTTCGGCTGCACCGCCATGCCGGTATAGTGCGAGACCATCCGGCTCACGCGCATAATTTCGGTGGTGTCGATGCCCGTTTCCAGCGCGAAGAACGGCTGGCGCGTGTGCAATCCCATGACCACCTCTTCCAGCGAGGTGTTGCCGGCGCGCTCGCCAATGCCGTTAATCGTCACCTCGACCTGCCGCGCCCCGGCCTGCACGCCGGCGAGCGTGTTCGCCGTCGCCAGCCCCAGATCGTCGTGGCAATGCACCGAGAGCACGACGTTTTCGATGCCCGGCGTATGGGCCATGATGCCGGCGATCAGCGCCCGGAACTCGTCGGTCATCGTGTAGCCGACCGTGTCCGGGATGTTCAGCGTCGTCGCGCCGGCCTTGATCGCCTCGCCGAGCACCAGGTAGAGGAATTCGGGATGGCTGCGCCCGGCGTCCTCCGGCGAAAACTCCACGTCGTCGCAATAGCTCCGCGCGTAGGCAACCATCTCGCGCACCTGCTCGACGACCGCCTCCGGGTCCATACGCAGCTTGTACTTCATGTGGATGGGCGACGTTGCCAGGAAGGTGTGGATGCGCGGGCGCGCGGCGTACTGCACCGCCTGCCACGCCTTGTCGATATCCCCCTTGGTGGCCCGCGCCAGGCCGCAGATGACCGGCGGCTCCCGGCCGGGAAGCGGGCTGCGGTTGCCTACCTCGACGGCAATCTGCCTGACTGCCTCCAGATCGTCCGGTGAGGCGGCGGGGAAGCCCGCCTCGATGATGTCCACCCCCAGCCGGGCCAGCGCGTGGGCGATCTCCAGCTTCTCGCCGGAGGTCAGCGTCGCGCCGGGCGACTGCTCCCCATCGCGCAGCGTCGTGTCAAATATGCGAACGTAATGGTCCTGTCCCATAGCTCTACCTCCTGCGGTCCCCTGTCTCACTCTCCCGGCTTCACCGTCACCGGATCGACAAAGGGCATCATCTCGCGCAGCGATGCGCCGACCTGTTCGATGAGATGGCTCTGCTGGCGCTGCCGCTCGGCCTCGAACCAGGGCCGGCCCTTTTCGTTCTCGGCGATCCAGTTGCGCGCGTAGCTGCCGTCCTGGATCTCCTTCAGAACCTGTGACATCTCGTAGCGGGTCTCCTCGGAGACGATGCGCTGCCCCGAAACGTAGTCCCCGTGTTCGGCCGTGTCGGAGACGGAGTAGCGCATGTAGTTGAGCCCGCCCCGGTACATCAGATCGACGATCAGCTTCAGCTCGTGCAGGCACTCGAAGTAAGCCACTTCCGGCTGGTAGCCGGCCTCCACCAGCGTCTCGAAGGCAGCCCTGACCAGCGCGCTGACGCCGCCGCATAGGACAGCCTGCTCGCCAAAGAGGTCGGT
>JAAYYY010000304.1 GCA_012515125.1 Chloroflexota bacterium | reverse complement strand
CTACCCGTTTTTGGTTGCTGCGGTGGCAACAACGGTTCTAGCCGTTCCCACTGCTTGTCTGTTAGTTCACCTCGTCTCATGCCCCTCAGTTTAGGCTATCGACGATGGTTTGCAAACACGCCCTAGTGGGTTGTTTGACTCACTGGCCCGGAATCGCATACAATGCGTGAGTACACTCGCGTTAATCTGGGCACATAATACGGGCGGTGGGACGATTCCATTTAGGCCAATTCATACTTGGGGCAGGATTTAGTTACCAGCTGTCTCGTCGTTGTGACAGACAGCTGTAGTGTGCGCTTGGGTATAGGAGCAAATCAGGTTGTAATACCAGGGCAGATTGAGTTGGTGGAAATGCAACTCACTTAACCTCTGGAGAGGAGGTGTCCCGGCAGGCTTCATAGCACAGTACCATGACTCCCTATTGTTGAATAAACGCGGTTTCCATTCAATCCGGAGGAAAATCATGTGGGCTTGGACGCACTCCTCTCAGCCAAACACTTCGTCCGCAACGGCTAAGTTGTATCTCTTGTCTATGCTGATATTGTTGACCATGTACGGCTTTATCGCTGATGTGCACGGCGATGCAAATGAAGAGCTGATCCCCCCCCTTTTCCAAGGGAGAAACCTGGTACATATGCCAGGGTTACAATGGAACGCTTTCGCATTGGAGCCGGGCAGAGTTGGACCTGAGCGTCGCGCCGGGTGCAGCGGGGCCAACGGGTTGTACCCCGGCAACCCGAGATAGTTCGACAGGCAGAGTAGTCGTAGCGCCGGCAAGTGGCGTGGTTCGCCATCCTAATGATCCTTTAGACTCTGACGCACTTTGTATCAACTTTGATCGTGGTGAGAGCCTATATATTGCCCATCTGGAAAATCGTTCTGCACAAGGTAGAGTTGAACAGGGCGATCCAATCGGTATTGTAGCTCCACCGAATGATGCGAACGGCGGCTATGCACATATTCACATACAGCTTCACCCATCGGCAGGCTGCGCCGGAAGTGGCGAGCCGGCAGTCGCCTTCGCAGGTTCGCGACGTTTTGTGGGCAACGACGATCTTGCCTTTGATGCAGATCCTAACTCGACAAATCAACACTCGGGCAAGGCTCTGACACGCCCTGCCTCAGACAACCACGATCCAGACCCGGGCTCGACTGAATTGGATGTAGCTCTGATTATCGATAGCTCTGGCAGTATGGACTGGAATGATCCACAGGACATGCGCAAAGATGCCGCATCTGTTTTTGTAGCGAAGATGGAGAATACTGACAAGGTTGCTGTTGTCGACTTCGACGAATCCGTTCGTGTACCTTGGTCTCTCAACTTTGTCGGCGGCAACCGCGACGCGATACAAAGCGCTATCCAGAGTATCGATAGCCTTGGCGGCACAAGCATAGGTCTTGGTTTACAGGCGGGATTTGATGAGCTCAGCGTGCAGCCGCCCGATGACCGTCGCAAGGCTGCCGTTCTCATGACAGATGGGCAGGGTAGTTATTCAAACGAGGCCGATGCTTACGAGGACAATGGCTGGCCTATCTATACCGTCGGCCTAAGCAACAGTGTCGATGAGCTATTGTTGCGCGATATTGCTAATCAGACCGGCGGTCGCTACATCCAACTAACAAGCGCCGATCAGTTGACGCAGGTGTACTTCGATATTGCTACGCAAGTGACGCAGGGTCAGATTGACGCGGGTCATGGCAACGTCATGCAACAGGGTGATACTTGGGCTGTGACACACGGAATTCAGCGCGGCCTTGAATCGCTATTCTTCTTGGTCACATGGCCTGGTAGCGAGATCTCAACGACGCTGCTGACGCCGGACGGAGTCGTCATTAATCCCGACACAACAGACCCCAATGTACTACATGCCAAAGGCCTCACCTTTGAATTCTATCGCATTGATAACCCAGCGCGCGGCGACTGGGTGGTGCAAATGGAGGGAACCGAACTACCCGAAGACGGAGAGCTAGTTACATTGCAGATCTCCAGCATCGAGGATGATTCCGGTAATAGCATCTACCTGCCGCTCATCGTTACCGATCAGACAGGCCCCACTGCAAGCGAAGAGCTCGTCTACACAGAATGGAACGGCGTTACTTATGACGTCTACAAAATGACGGCTGACGGCGCTAACAAAACCCAACTCACGGCTACCCAGTTGGACGAGTGGGGGCCAGTCTGGAGTGCTGAAACCGATCGCATTGCCTTCTTCCGTAATCAGAATGGGCAGCTGCACATATATTCGTTGTCATCTGACGGAACAGGACTGACGCTGCTTTCACGAAATTCCAGCAGCGACTACGATCCCGCTTGGGCGCCAGACGGCACAAAGCTTGCCTTTCACTCTTACCGCGACGGAAACGCCGAGATTTACACAATGAATGCTGACGGCTCGAACGTTGTACGGCTGACGAACCATGGAGCCAGTGATACGCATGCTAGTTGGTCACCGGACGGTGCCAGATTAACCTTCGCCTCCGATCGCGACGGCGACAACGAGGTCTTCATCATGAACGCTGATGGTTCGGGTCTGGTCCAACTTACTTCCAACGGTCACGAAGACCACTGGCCCGTGTGGTCACCCGATGGTGCGCAAATCGCCTTCGTTTCCGACCGTGATGGCAACGAGGAGATTTACATCATGAATGTGGATGGCAGTGACCAACGGCGCCTTACATTTCATGTAGCTTCCGACTTTGATGTGGATTGGTCACACTCCGGTCAACAACTTGTGTTTGCATCGCGTCGCAACGGAAATGCCGCTATCTTTGCCATCAATCAGGATGGAAGCAACCTTAGGCAGCTGACCGACGGCACACAGTGGTCGATACATCCTGCTTGGCGCAGGTAACGCTCGCATGCTTGCTGGCATAACGGGCCTGGAGTAGTGGCGGTTGGCCTACAGAGCATCTGTAAAATCATCAGGAGTAAGCCCCAGTCTGGTATGTCTGCGGTGTCCAAGCTCGCAACAGCTAATTGAGGTTCAGATGAAGCAAATAGCTGTTGGCTACACACGATCAAAAGAATCATATGAGTAACAGACTCGGCAAGCAGTTGACCCCAGGCTAAGAAGTGCAACGGGCCGGCCGCCGGAAAACGTTCCTGTGGCCGGCCCATACCTGTGCTGCTCTTACCGTTTGCGGAACAGCTCGCGCACGACAATCTCCCGCTGGATCTGGCTCGTGCCTTCGTAGATCTGGAAGATCTTCACGTCGCGCATTAGCTTCTCCACCGGGTACTCGCTCATAAAGCCGTAGCCACCAAAGACCTGCACGGCGTTGGTAGCGATCTGCATGGCCCGGTCGGCCGCATAGGCCTTGGCGAAGGCGGTCACCATGGTGTCCGGCTCGCCCTGGTCGGCGGCCCAGGCTGCTTTCCAGACGAGCAAGCGCGCCGCTTCCACCTCCATCGCCATGTCGGCAATCATGTGGCCGATGACCTGGTGCTGCCAGAGAGGCTTGCCAAAGGTGACCCGCTCTTTGGCGTAACGAATCGACTCGTCCAGCGCCCGCTGGGCAACGCCGACGGCGCCGGCTGCCGTGCCCGGCCGGCTGCGGTCGAAGACCTTCATGGCGATGAGGAAGCCCATCCCTTCTTCGCCCAGCAGGTGGCTTTCCGGCACGCGCACGTTATCAAAGACCACCTCGGCCGTGTCGCTGGCGTGCTGGCCCATCTTCTCAAACGGCTTGCCCACGCTCACCCCTTCCCATTCCCGGTCTACGATGAAGCAGCTCATCCCCTTGTGGCGGACCGAGGGATCGGTGTAGGCGAAGACGGTGTAGAAGTCGGCCACGGTCGCGCCGGTGATGAACGTCTTGTTGCCGTTGAGGATGTAGTGATCCCCGTCCTTGCGCGCCGTGGTCTTGATCCCGGCGACGTCGGAGCCGGCCTCCGGCTCGGTGGCGCAGTAGGCGGCCATCTTGCCATTGACCAGCCGCCCGCAATACTCAGCCTTCTGTTCTTCGTTGCCGGCGATGAGGATGGGCAGAATGGCCAGGGCGTTGACGCCGATGGCCGTACTGACGCCGCTGTCGCCCCAGGCCAGCTCCTCCTGGATGAGGACTTCTTCCAGCAGGCTGAGGCCCAGCCCGCCGTATTCCTCCGGGACGTTGACCGTGGTCAGGCCCAGCTCCTGGGCTTTGCGCACAATCGGCCAGGGGTATTCGTGGGTGCGGTCGTAATGCTCGGCAGCCGGGGCGATCTCCTTACGGGCGAAATCGCGCGCCAGCTGCTGGATCATCTTCTGCTCTTCGTTCAGGCTGAAACTCACGCTGTTATTGGTGCTCACTGCGATGCTCCTTTGAGAATGAACGGCGCTCACGCCGGGCGCAGATCCCGCTTGAGAATCTTGCCGGTGGCGTTCATGGGCAGCGTATCACGGAATTCGATATAGCGCGGGTACTTATAGTCAGCCATGTTCTCTTTGGCCCAGGCGCGCAGCGCTTCCTCGCTGATTTCCTCGGCGTCTTCCTTCAGAACAATGAAGGCCTTTACTTCCTCGCCATACTGGTCGTCGGGCGTGCCGACGACGGCGGCGAGGCTGACGGCGGGATGGGCCATGAGGACTTCTTCGACCTCCCGCGGATAGACGTTGAAGCCGCCGCGAATGATCATGTCCTTGACTCGATCGACGATGTAGATGTAACCATCCTCGTCCATGCGGCCGATGTCGCCGGTATGCAGCCAGCCATTGCGCAGCGCCTCCGCATTGGCTTCCGGCTTGTTGTAGTAGCCCTTCATCACGTTGTTCCCGCGAATCAGGATCTCGCCCAGCTCGCCCTGCGGCACCTCGTTGTCCTCTTCGTCGGCGATGCGCACGTCCACGCCCCAGACCGGCAGGCCGACGGAACCGGGCTTCGACGGGCGCTCGATGCGGTTGAACGTGGCGACCGGGCTGGTCTCCGACAGACCGTAGCCCTCCAGGATCTTGACGTTGAAGCGATTCTCGAACGCCTTCATGACCTCGACCGGCATCGCCGAGCCGCCGGAGACGGCCATGCGTAGATTCCGGGCAATCTTGGCGAGGTCGTACTTATCGGCGCCGGGATAGTTAAGCAGCGCCCAGTACATCGTGGGCACGCCGGCAAAGAAGGTGACGTTGTCGCGCTCCATGATCGCCAGCGCCGCGTCGGGATCGAAGCGCGGCAGCAGGCTGAGGGCAGCGCGCGTGTAGAAGCCGCCGTTCATTTGCACCGACTGCCCGAAGCTGTGGAAGAGAGGCAGCGTCACCAGATGCACGTCCTCGCCAAGGCGCGTCTCGAACAGATTGTCGGCGAGGCGGGCGTTCATGACCATGTTGCTGTGGCTCAGCTCGGCCCCTTTCGGCTGGCCGGTGGTGCCGCTCGTGTAGAGGATGACGGCCGTGTCGTCGGCCATCCGTGGCTCTGTGTCGAATTTCGGCGGCTGGTTGGCCATCAACATGCCCAGCGTCTTCGCGCCCTCAATCGAGGGTGGCGCCGCCGGGTTGGCCGTGATGAGGAAGAAGTGCTCGCAACTGCCGGCCTCCTGGAAGCCGCCGTAGCCCATCTGGCCCATCGGCAACTGCTCGGTGCCTTCAAAGCAGAAGTAGGCTCTGGAGTCAGAGTCCTGCAGGTGATAGGCGATCTCGCGCGGCTTGAGCAAGACGTTGAGCGGGACGACGACCGCGCCGGCTTTGAGAATGCCGTAATAGACGATGGGGAAGTAAGGGATGTTGGGGCAGCTCAGAGCGACCTTATCCCCCGGCTCGATCCCCAGGTTGCGCAGCCCGTTGGCGACCTGGTTCGCCGCAGCGTTGACGGCGGCATAGCTCAGCTTCATCTCGTTAAAGATGACTGCCGTATTATTCGGCGCCTCGCGCGCGCTGTCCTCCAGCAAAACGGCCAGATTTAACATAACTTAAGTCCCTCCTTGTGATATCTATCGACCTCGCCTACAACTCGCCTGTGGCGCCCATACCCGCGTCTTCGGCCGGCTCGACGCTCTCTTCCACGTCCACTTCGACGGGTTCGAACTCCGGGACCTCCTCGACGGCGGCGGGCGCGGCGGCTTCCTCATCCTCCGCGCTCTTGCCCATTGCCTTCAGGCTATGTCTCTCGGCCAGCGCCAGGTCGATGGTCATCACCTGGTCGTCGTGGCCGGTGTCGATGACGGCCTCATGCGGGATTACCGGATGCTCGGCCAGCGGTCCGGCTACCTGCACGCGAGAAAGCGCAAAGCCGGCGATACGGCCATCGTCGTCGAGCAAGACGTCGCCGATGGTGCCGATCCGCGTGCCGGCCGGGGTATCTACCTGGCGACCGGCCAGATCGTCCAGGCGCATCCACGAATTACTTTCGGGCAGTTGCTTGTTATCGGTGACGACGTCGCTGCGCTGGGCGAGAACGGCGTCGACGCCAAAGACGGCGATATCGTCGCGCGGGATCAGGAGTGACTTGCGACTGATCAGCCCCTCACGCCCCAGGTGGACGCCGGCCAGCGCGGTGAGCTCGCGGTCCACGTAGATGTCGCGGACGGTGCCCAGCTGGCGGCCTTCGTCCAGGCTGATGATCGGCTTGCCGATGAACTCTTTGCTGTTACGCATCTTTTCCCCCTTCTACTGGATGAACTGATTACTGGCGCTTGTTCTCAGATTATAGCCGAGATTTCACGCTGGCGAAACGGGAGAGGCGGAGCCCGCCGGTGCATCGCTTGGCGGGCCGCCCGCAGCCGCTATAATGCCACCATGCAAGACAACATCGCTTTCAATCCCGACCTCCTGCGCCCGCAGTTTCCCGCCCTCCAGCAGACCCTCTCCGGCAGGCCCGTCATCTATCTCGACGGGCCGGGCGGCACGCAGACGCCCGAGCGCGTGATCGACGCTATGGCCGGCTATCTGCGGGCGGGCGGCAGCAACCTCGGCGGTCCGTTCCTGACCAGCGAGCGGTCAGAAGTGGTGATGGCCGCAGGCCGCCGGGCGATGGCTGCATTCTATAACGCGCGCCCGGAAGAGATCGTCTTCGGGCAGAATATGACCAGCCTGACCTTCAGCCTCAGCCGGGCGCTGGCGCAGCGCTGGCAGCCGGGGGACGAAATCGTGCTCACCCGGCTGGACCACGACGCCAACATCTCGCCCTGGTTGCTCGCGGCTAAGGAGCGTGGCGTAACCGTGCGCTGGCTTGACTTCCACCCGGCGGACACGTCGCTGGCGCTGGAAGAGCTTCCGGCGCTGCTGAACGAACGGACACAACTCCTGGCGATCACCCACGCCTCGAATGCCGTGGGCACGATTCCCGATGTGGCCCGCGCCGTGCGCCTGGCGCACGAAGTGGGCGCGCTGGTCTACGTGGATGCGGTCCACGCGGCGCCCCACCAGCTCATCGACGTGCAGGCGCTGGCATGTGATTTTCTCGTCAGCTCGGCCTATAAGTATTTCGGCCCGCACACCGGCATCCTCTACGGTCGCTACCGGCTCCTGGAGGAGCTGCCGGCTTTCAAGGTGCGCCCGTCGCCGCCCGAGCCGCCGGAGAAGTGGGAGACGGGCACGCAGAGCTTCGAGAGCATTGCCGGGGTAGCGGCGGCGATCGACTATCTGGCGAGCCTGGGGCCCGGGGAAGGGTCGCTGCGCGAGAGGCTTGCCCGGGCAATGGCGAGCGTTAAGGCGTATGAAATGGGGCTGTCGGCCCGTTTCCTGCAGGGGGCGGCGGCGATCCCCGGCCTGCGTGTCTACGGGATCACCGACGTCGAGCGGCTTGACGAGCGCACGCCGACCTTTGCCGTCAGCCTGGAAGGCTACTCTGCCGGCGAGGTGGCGGCAGCGCTGGGCCGGCAGGGGATCTTCGTCTGGAGCGGGCACTATTATGCCGTTGCCGTGATGGAGCGCCTGGGACTGCTTGAGCAGGGTGGGTTGGTGCGCATTGGCTTCGTCCATTACAACACGCCCGCCGAGGTAGACGCGGTACTGACAGCGCTCCGCAATCTGGCTGAGTAGATGATGATCGCCTGACTGTCTGGTAGCCGCGAGGGGACAGGCCGGTTGACAGGGCACCGGTCATATGTCATAATCCCCACCATCATCTCATTGATTTGCAGCCGGTGGCTGCCCGCCATCCTATGGAACAAGGAGGTGGTGCTGATGGATATTAGTTTATCTAAACGCACCGTAGCACTACCTCCGAGTCGGATTGGTTAGTGCTACGGTGCACTGAAAGGCCCTGTTTTTCGGAACGGGGCCTTTCTTTTTGTGTGAATGTGGAAGGTTGAACATGAAGCAGATTCCGGTGATTCTCCTGGGGGCCGGCGGCGTGGGGCAGGCGCTGCTCGGCCAGATCGTAGCCACGCGCGCGCAGGTTGCCGCCCGCGCCAACGCGCGCTTCAACGTGGTCACCGTGGCCGACAGCCAGACGTGGCGCTGGCAGCCTGAGGGGCTGGACGACGCGACGCTGCAGGAGCTGGTTGCGCTGAAGCGTAGCCGCCAGCCAATCGGCGCGCCACGGCCCGCGCCCGTGGAGATCATCGTCGAAGCGTGCGACGCCGGCCTGGAGGGCGCCCTGCTGGTCGACGTGACCGCCGCGAAGGGAATGGAGCCCGCGCTGAACGCCGCCCTCGACGCCGGCTATGGGGTCGTGCTGGCTAACAAAAAGCCGCTTGCCGGTCCCTGGGAAGGGGCGCAGCGTTTTTTCGCCGAGCCGCGCCTGCGCCATGAATCGACGGTCGGCGGCGGGCAGCCGGTAATCGCCACCCTGCGCACCCTGCTGGACACCGGCGACGAGGTGCTGCGGATCGAAGGGCAGCTCAGCGGAACACTGGGCTATATCTGCCGGCGGCTGGACGAGGGCACGCGCTTTTCAGTGGCCCTGGCGGCGGCGAAGGCTCACGGCTATACCGAGCCGGACCCTCGTGAAGACCTCGGCGGGAAAGACGTCATGCGCAAGCTGCTCATTCTGGGACGGATGGCCGGCTGGTCGATGGAAGCCGAGGAGATCGAGGTCGAGTCTCTCTATCCTTCCGCGCTTGCCCATCTGGACGTCAACGAGTTTATGCTCGCCTCGCTGGCGCTGGATCCCTCCTTCCAGGAGCGGGCAAGCGCGGCGGGTGCGGCGGGCGAGGTACTGCGCTACGTAGCCGAGCTGGCAGATGGTCGCGGGCGCGTGGGGCTGAAGGCGGTGCCGGTGGAGAGCCCGCTGGCGAACCTCAAGTACGTCAGCTTCCAGACCGGGCGCTATGACGACGAGCCGCTGATTATCGCAGGCAAGGGGGCCGGCGTGGAGATGACGGCGGCCGGCGTGCTCGGCGACATGATCGCCCTCGCGCGGGAGATGTAAGAGGCCGGAAGGGCTACTCGGTCAGCGCAAACTCGGCGCGGATGTAAGTGCGCAGGAAGCGCAGGGGGACGTCCGGCCCTTCGGGGAACTCGAACTCCTCCGGATCTCCCTCGTTCAGGTTGAGCGCGGCGACCAGCGTCTCTCCGACAGAGACATCTTCAACCGGCACGACGACGTCGCGGTGGATGCCGGGGGGCAGGGAGACCATGCCGAGCACCGGCCCGGGATTATCGACCGGCGCGTCTTCCTCCGGCCTGTGGATGAGCACCCAGACGGGCATGTTGGTGACGACGAGGGGCACGACGACTTCGTCTCCCGCGGGCTGGTCGGCGGTAATGAGATAATTGCCGGTGCTGCTGTCAAAGGAGAAAAGGGTCAGCCGGTCGTCGGTAGCCAGCGGCTCGTCGGGCCCCGGATATTCAAGCTCGCCTGGCGTGCCTTCGTCAGCAAGCAGCAGGATGTGCATCACCGGCGTCACGTTAATGCCCTGCGTCTCGACCGGAATGGTGAGCAGCTCGGTGACCCCCGGCTCCACCAGAACGGCGCCGATGCGCCGGTCGGCATAGCCGGCGAAGTCGGTGTAGACGGCGACCCAGGCCGGCTGGTTGACGCTGACCCGCTCGACGACCACTTCGCCTATCGTGACCGGCTGGTCGATGACGAAGACGTCGAGGGGCAGTGTGGCGGTGAAGGTGGCCCCAACAGGCTCGCCCTGGATCAGATAGGGCTCGTCGACGGTGTCCGGCTCGAAGCTGCCGGCGATGCCCAGGTCCTGGTAGAGAAGGGCGTGCAGCGTGGGAGTGGCCTGCCGCCAATCGAACGTGATCACCACGTTCTCGCTGTCGCCAGGCTGTAAGGGCGTTTGCCCGAGAACCGGCCCCGGCTCGCCATCTACGTCGGCGTGTAGGGCGACCCAGCCGGCCTCCGGCACGCTGGCACTGGTCACGACCACCTGCCCGTCCATATCGACGGCCTGATCCTCGACCACCAGCGCCGGCACAATCAGATCCAACGTGATAGGGAAGCTCGCTCCGACCGGGGCGCCCTCCCACTCCAGCGGGGGGTCGGCATCCGGGAAGTCAAATAACTCAGCTTCGCCGGTGTCGGCGTGGAGACGCACATGCAGCGTGGAGGTCGCCATGTAGGGATCAATCTCGACGGCCACGTCACGGCTACTGCCGCCGGGGAGCGCACTCTGCCCGATGACTTCCCCTGGCTCGCCATCGTCGTCGTTGTAGATGACCAGCCAGCCGGCTTCGGGTAGGGTCGCCGTACTGACGGTGACGGTGCCCGCCTCGTCCACGCGCTGCCGGACCGCCTCGACGGCCGGCACGATGGGGGTCGGCGTGGGCGTGGGGGCAGTCGTCGGGGTGGCGCGAGGCGTGGGCGTGGCGGCGGTCGTCGGGGTGCTCTCAGCCGTCGGGGATGGATCGTCGGGTGCTTCGTCGGTACAGGCGGCGAGCAGCGCCAGCAGCAAGAGGGTCAGGAGCAGCGTGGGCAGGGATGATCGTGTACGCCTCATGATCTGTCGATTGTAAAAGGTTCCGGGAAAATGCCAAAGAGCCCGCCGGGCGTTTCACGAAACAGTCATGTCGTTACTTTGCCGGACGGTGCTCTGGGGAGGGATCAGGTCGCAGCCAGACTGGCGGCGATGGAGCGGGCCCAGTTGCGAATGGCTTCCCAGTCGCGGAAGTCGCCTTCCGGCGCCTTTACGGCGCGGACGACGAGTCGCTCTCCCAGACCAAGCTCGCTCTTGGCTAGCCGGCCGACGAAGACGCGGTGGTCGCGCGCGCCCAGCTCTGTGACCAGCTCTGGCAGACCTTCCGGCTCTCCCGGCGGGTAGGGATCTTCGCCCAGCGGGCCGCTGCTGAAGAGCCAGACGGGCAGCCCTTT
>JAAYYY010000303.1 GCA_012515125.1 Chloroflexota bacterium | reverse complement strand
TCGGCCACGCCGTAGCCGTAGTTGAGCTGGACGGCGCCGAGGTTGGCAAAGAGCAGGATGTCGGGCGCGACGTCGCGGACCTGGTAGGTAGCGGCCAGCGAGGGATCGGCCAGGGCTGCGCGCTGCGAGCCGAGCCCCATCGCCATGCCCGCTTCCTGCGCCGCCGCCGCCAGGGTGCGGTTGATCTCCAGCGCCCGCTGCGTGCCGCCCGTCATCGAGCTGATCAACAGGGGGCGCTGCAGCCGCTTGCCAAAGAGCGTCAGGCTCGTATCCACCTCGTGCAGGTCCAGCTCCGGCAGGGCCTGGTGCACGAAGAAGTAGCCCTCCAGCCCCGTCGTCAGCTGGCGAAAGGCGACGTCTTCTTCCAGGTTGATGCGGATATGGTCGGCCTTGCGACGCTCGTGGATCTCAGGATTGGCCTCAGGCACCGGGGAATGGTCCATTCAGGGTTCAACTCCGTCTATTTTGCACGGTTCTGCGCCATTATACGCGGCTCGAACGCCGGGGGCACATAGGCCAGTCGTCGTCGCCGCGTCAGGTGGAACGCGTTGAAAGCTGGCCGTTCTCGGCTACAATAACTGGCGGTTTGCAGCCTGTAACCAAGCCTTGCGCGGCCGGTGCCATACCCCGCGCGCCTCAGGAGAAGAAAAACATGCGCGTAGTTATTACCGGCGGCGCTGGCTTCCTCGGCAGCCATCTCAGCGATCGCTTCCTGGCCGAAGGGCATGAAGTCATTGTGCTCGACAACCTGATCACGGGCAGCACCGACAACATTGTCCACCTGGCAGGGAATGATGCCTTCACCTTCATCAAACACAACGTCAGTAGCTACATCTACGTCGATGGCCCAGTCGATGCCGTACTCCACTTCGCCTCGCCGGCCAGCCCGAACGACTATCTGGAGTTTCCCATCCCCACGCTCAAAGTCGGCTCGCTGGGCACGCTGAACACGCTGGGGCTGGCCAAGGCCAAAGGCGCGCGCTACCTGCTGGCCTCTACGTCAGAGGTCTACGGCGACCCGCAGGTCAACCCGCAGCCGGAGAGCTACTGGGGCCACGTCAATCCCATTGGCCCGCGCGGCGTCTACGACGAGGCCAAGCGCTTTGCCGAGGCGATGACCATGGCCTACCACCGCTATCATGGCATGGACACCCGCATCGTGCGCATCTTCAACACCTACGGGCCGCGCATGCGCCTGAACGACGGCCGGGTTGTGCCCAACTTCATCAGCCAGGCGCTCAGAGGCGAGCCGCTGACGGTCTATGGCGACGGGCAGCAGACCCGCAGCTTCCAGTACGTCAGCGACCTCGTGGACGGCGTCTACCGGCTCCTCTTCTCGGACGAGGTCCTGCCGGTCAACATCGGCAATCCGGTGGAGATGACCGTTCTCGACTTTGCCCGGACGGTTCTGGACGTTACCGGCAGCGACTCCGACATCGTCTTCGTCCAGCCGGAAGATTCGCGCGTTAGAGATGATCCCCAGGTCCGCCGGCCGGACATCACCAAAGCGCGCGAGCTGCTCGGCTGGCAGCCCCAGGTAATGCTGCGCGAAGGGCTGGAGAAGACGATCCCCTATTTCCGTGACTGTCTCCAGTAATCTCCCGCTTTTCTGGCGCCGGTCGTTGGCCGGCGTGGCTCCCTGGTGGGCTGTCGCCACGGCGCTGGTTGCCGGGCTCCTGCTCGCCTGGCTGCCCCTGCCGCAGGCCGCCGGGCTACTTCTCGGCGGGGGCCTGCTGCTCGCCACAGTCGCGCGCCCGCTCGTAGGTGTGTTGCTGCTGATGGTGGCGGCTCCCCTGGGCGCCCGCGAGGCGCTGGTGCTCGGCGTGAGAGGCTTCGACACGGGACAGCTGCTCTTCCTGCTGATAGTCGCCGCCTGGCTGGCGGAAGGGGTGGTGCGCCGCCAGATCGCCATTCCCCACACGGCGCTTAATCTGCCCCTGGCGCTGTTCGGCTTTGCCGGCGCGTTCTCGCTGCTCCATGCGCCGTCGGCGACGGCGGGCTTCGTCGAGCTGCTCAAGTGGGTGGAAGTGGCGGTGATGCTCTGGATCGTCGCCGACCTGACTCGCAGGTACGGCTACAGGCCCGTGCTTGCCGGCCTGCTGCTTGCGGGCGCCAGCCAGGGTATCCTCGGCCTGTACCAGTTTTTCGTGCAGCCCGAAGACGTGGAACACTTTGCCATTCTCGACGGCCGGTTTTCCCGCGCCTACGGCACCTTCCAGCAGCCTAACCCTTATGGCGCGTTCATGGCCTGGCTGGCGCTGCTTGGGCTGGGCGCGCTGGTGGGCGCCCTGATGGCCTGGCGCGAGGAACGGCGGTTGCGCCCCACCGCACTGCTCTGGTGGGCCTTTCTCGCCCTGACCACGGCGCTGTCGGCCGGCGGCCTGCTGGCCTCGTGGAGCCGGGGCGCCTGGCTGAGCTTCGGCGCGGCGCTGGCCGTTCTGGTCGCCTTTCTGCCCCGGCGGCGCATCGCCGGGCTGCTGCTGCTCCTGGTTGCCCTGTTCGCCGTCGCCGCCGCCTGGCAGATGGATCTCCTGCCCGCGTCCATTACAGCCCGGCTGACCGATTTTGGCGGCGACCTGCCCGGCACGCTCTCGGCGCTCGGCGACGTGGACGTGCGCGGCGTGCATATTACTGATGAGAACTACGCCGAGGTCGAGCGGCTGGCCCACTGGCAGGCCGGGCTGGCGATGGCCGACCGGCATCCCTGGCTGGGGGTC
This sequence comes from Chloroflexota bacterium, assembly GCA_012515125.1. Lineage (GTDB taxonomy): Bacteria > Chloroflexota > Anaerolineae > Promineifilales > Promineifilaceae > JAAYYY01. The sequence continues at coordinate 1,303 of JAAYYY010000303.1, read as the reverse complement.
GGCTTCGGCAATTACGAGGCCGCCTACCCGGACTACGCCCTGTTGAACTGGCCGGAGGCCCTCGGCCACGCTCACAACTATTACATCAACCTGCTGGCCGAGGTGGGCATTGTTGGGACGCTGGCCTATCTCCTGCTGTGGGGCGCAATCTTCGCCGCCACGCTGCGGGCGCTGCGCCAGCCGTGGCCCATGCGCGGCGTCATCCTCGGTCTGCTGGGCGTATGGGTGGCGTTGAGCGTGCACCACCTGCTGGACAAGTTGTACGTGAACAATCTCTACTTGCATCTGGGCGCGATGTTGGGCATGCTTATTGGGTTGTCTCCCGCCCGGCTGGCGTCGCGAGCAGGGCGCTCTGTTGAGGTCGTTGCATGATGGCTCTGTTTATCGATATTGTCAGCCACTTTGGCATCAAAGAGAAGGAAGCCGAGCGCTTCTTCAAGTTTCTGGTCGTGGGGACGATCGGCTTTATCGTCGATTTTGGCATCCTAACGCTGCTGGTCGAGGTCTTCCACTTCCGGCCCGTGGTTGCCAATACCTTCTCCTTTTCAGCCGCCGTGCTCAGCAACTTCACCTTCAATCGCTACTGGACTTACCCCGATTCGCGCAGCAAGCGGCGGCGGGTGCAGCTCCTCCAGTTTGCGACGGTCAGCGTGCTGGGGCTGATTATCAACAACACCATCCTCGTGCTGACCCAGACGCCTTTCCAGCGCCTGCTGGAGATGATCAGCGCGCCGGAGCAGATTCGCGGGTACATTCCGGCCAAGATCCTGGCGACGATTGTCGTCCTCTTCTGGAACTTCTTCGTCAACCGGTACTGGACTTACAGCGACGTGGATAAGCCGCGGAGCTAGGCAGGAGCGGTGCCCGGGTCCAGGCCAGTCGTCGGCATCGACGTTACAGCCGCCATCACGCAGGGAGGCGGCATCGGGCGCTACACGCGAGAGCTGGTCCAGGCGCTGCTCGCCGGCGACGACGGCAACAGCTACCGGCTCTTCAGCGCCCGGCCCCCCGCCGAGCTGCCCGTTCCCGATCCGCTGCCTCGCGGCCCTCGCGTCGATCTGCGCACCGCGCCGTTAAGCGACCGATGGCTCTACCGTCTCTGGCACCGGCTGCGCCTGCCCGTGCCGGTCGAGCTGTTCACGGGCCGGATTGACCTGTTCCACTCGCCCGATTTTGTGCTGCCGCCGGTTCGCTCCGGCACGCCCACGCTGCTCACGGTGCACGACCTCAGCTTCGTGCACTACCCGGAGACGTTCACGCCGGCGCTGGTCAGCTACCTCAACCGCGCCGTCCCGGATTCGGT
>JAAYYY010000302.1 GCA_012515125.1 Chloroflexota bacterium | reverse complement strand
GGCGGCGCATTCGGCGGCAACCTGCGCCGGCGCCCATCAAAGAGGAGGTCTACATGCCATTCTGGCGCACATACTACCACCTGGTGTGGACCACGAAGAAGCGCGAGGCCCTCATCCGGCCCGAGATCGAGTCTCGTCTCTACGGCTATCTGGAAAGCAAAGCGCGCGAGCTGGGCGTTCACGTCTATGCCATTGGTGGCTGGACGGACCACGTCCACCTCGTCGTCGCCATTCCGCCGCGCCTATCCGTGGCTGAGGTCGTCAAGGGCTTGAAGGGCGCCAGCACCTTCCATATGAATCACGGGCCGGCCCAAGACGCTCATTTTGCCTGGCAGCGCGGCTACGGTGTGCTCTCCCTCGGCGAGAAGCAGCGACCGGTCGCCGAAGCCTATGTGCGGCAGCAGAAAGAGCATCACAGCCGGCAGAGCACGAATAGCTGGCTGGAACGAACCGATGAAACGGACGACGGCCCGGCCTGTATGGATCATCCCATCAATCATTCTATTACTCGAGTGGGCGCGACGCTCGATGGGAAAGACGTCGCGCCGGCTAAGGAGCAAGAATCATGGCCTTAACCAACAAAGAACGTGTCGGCCGCGTGCTCGACGCGGCGCGGGCCGGCGCGGCCCCCTTTGTCATCCGCGAATACAAGATGACCTACAAGAGCGACTGGACCCTCCAGGTCGAGCGCGCGCTGACGACCCCGGCCTTCAGTCTGCCCGATGGCGCAACAGACAGCGTGCAGAACCTCGAAGCGGCGCTCGACACCCACAGCGTGCTCAACCTGATGCTGCGCAACTGGTTCGACGTCTTCCACGACAAGCTCGGCCACACCGGCCGCAGCTACACCAGCGAGCTGCTCAGCGCCCGCAATGACTGGGCTCACGGCAAAGCGTTCAGCAACGACGAGGCCTACCGCGTCGCCGATACCGCTCGCCGCCTGCTGGAGATGGTCTCGGCACCTGAGCAGACCCGCATTGTCGGCGAAATCGCCTCGGAGCTGCTCCGCCTGCGTTTCGACCGTGAGGCTGAGCAGGCTAAGAAGGCCGCCGAGACGACCAAGACCGAGCAGACGACGACCCTTGCCGGCCTCAAGCCGTGGCGCGACGTCATCCAACCCCACCCCGACGTCGCCAGCGGGCGCTACGTGCAGGCCGAGTTTGCCGCCGACCTGGCCCAGGTGGTCGCCGGCACAGCCGCGGAGGAGTACCAGAACCCGGTCGAGTTCTTCCGCCGCACCTACCTGACCGAAGGGCTGGAGGAGATGCTGGTCAGCGGCATCCGCCGGTTGACGGCCCAGGGCGGCGACCCGGTCGTGCAGCTCAAGACCGCATTTGGCGGCGGCAAGACCCATTCCATGCTCGCCCTCTACCACCTGTGCAGCGGCGACCTGACCCTCAACGACATCCCCGGCGGCGAGCGGCTGGCGGCGCGCATCGGTCAGGTGGATCTGCCCGAGGCCAACCGCGCCGTCATCGTCGGCACCGCCCTCGATCCCAGCAAGCCGCGCGACTACGGCAGCGTCACCGCTCGCACGCTCTGGGGCGAGCTCGCCTGCCAGCTAGGAGGCCAGCAGGTCGCGGAGGCCTACGCCATCGTCGCCGAGGCCGACCGCAAAGGGGTCAGCCCTAACTCCAATACCCTGGTCGAGCTGCTGGACCGCTTTGGCCCCTGTCTGATCATGGTCGACGAGTTCGTGGCCTACGCCCGCAACATCTATGGCGTCGACGATCTGCCCGCGGGCAGCTTCGCTTCGCTGATGACCTTCATCCAGGCGCTGACCGAAGCGGTGCGCCGCAGCACCGACTCCATGTTGCTGGTCAGCCTGCCCGAATCAGCCATCGAGATGGGTGGCCCCGTAGGCGAGAAGGTGCTGGAGATCGTCGGCCATGCCGTGGGGCGTATGGAGTCCGTCTGGAAGCCAGTCTCACCGAATGAGAGCTTCGAAATCGTGCGCCGCCGTCTCTTCAGCGACAACGTCGACTATGCCGCGCGCGATGCCGTGGTCGATGCCTTCGCCGCTATGTACCGCAATGCGTCGGGCGAGTTCCCCGCCGGCGTAGCCGAGAGCGATTACCGCCAGCGGATGAAGGCCGCCTACCCCATCCACCCGGAGCTCTTCGACCGGCTCTATCAGGACTGGTCCACGCTGGATCGCTTCCAGCGCACGCGCGGCGTCCTGCGCCTCATGGCCGCCGTCATTCACCAGCTCTGGGAAGGCGGCGACCAGGCGCTGCTCATCCTGCCCGGCACTGTGCCGCTGGCAGCGATCCCGGTCCGCAACGAGCTGCTGCGCTACCTGCCCGATACCTGGGCCGCTGTCTTCGACAAAGACGTGGACGGCGCCGGCTCCATCCCCCTGCAGACCGATCGGGACGTGCCCATGCTCGGCCGCTATGCCGCCGCCCGCCGCGTGGCGCGAACCGTCTTCCTGGGCAGCGCGCCTTCGGTGGCTGCCCAGCACGTGCGCGGCCTGGAAGAGGTGCGCATCCGCCTGGGCAGTGCTCAGCCGGGCGAAGCGACCGCCGTCTTCGGCGATGCCCTGCGCCGGCTGGAGAACAGCCTGACCTACCTCTATACCGACGGCACCCGCTACTGGTACGACACCCGGCCGACGGTCAACAAGCTGGCCCGCGACCTGGCCCAGGAGTTCCGCGCCGACCAGG
>JAAYYY010000301.1 GCA_012515125.1 Chloroflexota bacterium | reverse complement strand
CGGATATGGCGTTTCCGTATGAGAACTGCCCCAGCAGCGACCTACCCGAGGGCACGAGCGCGCTGTCGCACTTCATCGCCAGCACGACGTACAGTCGGATTGACGATCCGACGACGGCCAAGCACAATGCCACCTACGAAAGCGGCGTCCTCGTCCTCGCTTCCGACGACGTCAACGGCGACGTCTACGTCTACAATCACCTGGATACGCCCGATCCAGATCCCGATCCGGACCCAACGCCGGACCCGACGCCAGATCCCACGCCAGACCCAACCCCGGACCCGACGCCAGACCCTGATCCGGGCGATTACACGCTGTACTTTCCGGGTATCAGGAGATAGCGGCTATCTGTTGGAAGTTGGGGCTTTTCCGCGAGGCGCCCTTCTTGTAAAGCGATTTTTCCAGATCGCTCGCGGCGCGATTTGAAAAAATCGCGCTACAGCGTGGCCCGCCGGCGGTGAGGTAGCACCGGCGGGCTTGTGATTAGCGGCTTACCCGCCGGCGCAGGAAATCGGTGCCGAGCACGAGAAGCAGGGAGAGCAGGCCGAGCAACAGCGCGGCGCTGTAGGCGGCGACGTACTGGCGCTCGTCCAGCGCGCGATAGATAAAGAGTGTGGCCGTCTCGGTGCGGCCCTGCACGCCGCCGCCGATGACCAGCACGGCGCCAAACTCTCCCAACGCGCGGGCGAAGGTCAGGGTCATGCCGTAGATGAAGCCCCAGCGTAAGGCGGGCAGGGTGACCCGCCAGAAGGTCTGCCAGCCGCTGGCGCCGAGCGTGGCCGCCGCCTGCTCCTGCTGCACGCCAAACGCCTCCAGGACGGGGACCAGCTCGCGGATCATGAACGGGAGGGTGACGAAGAGGGTGGCCAGGATCATGCCCGGCAGGGCAAAGGCGACCTGGATGTCGAGGAGGTTGAGCAGCGGGGCCAGCAGCCCGTTGCGGCCGAACAGCAGCAGCAGCATATAGCCGACGACGACTGGCGACACGGCAAAGGGCATGTCGATGAGGCCGTTGATCAGCTTGCGGCCTGGGAAGCGGTGGCGCACCATGATCCAGGCCACCGCCGTGCCGAACAGGGTGTGGATCACCACGGTGAACAGGGCGATGAGCAGAGTGAGGCGGAAGGCCGCCAGCACGTTGGGCTGGCTGAGGGCCTGCAGGACAGGGCCCAGACCGTGGCGCAGCGCGTTGTAGACGAGCGCGCCCAGCGGGGCCAGGATCAGGAGCGAAATGTAGGCCAGGACCACGCCGATAAGCAGCAGCCGCCGCCAGACGATGCGCCCCACGGCGGGCCGGCCGGTCGTTCTCTTTGCTGCCAAGGTGGTCATCGCGCCTCCTTTTGGCTGCGACGCTGCAGCCAGTCTACGATCAGGATCAGGCCAAAGGCGATAGTCACCATGACGATGGAGATGGCGCTGGCGCCCAGCCGGTTCTCCGACTCGACCTCGCCGAGCACGTAGACGGCGGCGGTCTGCGAGTAGAAGGGCAGGTTGCCGGCGACGATGACGATGGCGCCGAACTCGCCGATGGCGCGCGCGAAGCTGAGCAGGGCGCTGCTGATCAGCGGCAGGAGCAGCGGCGGGAGCGTCACCCGGCGGAAGATGGTCCAGGGGCCGGCCCCGAGCGTCGCGGCGGCATCTTCCTGCTTGCGGTCCAGGTCGAGCAGGACGGGCTGCACGCCACGGACGACGAAGGGGAAGGTGATGAAGAGCAGCGCGAGGATGATGCCCGGCGGCGCGAAGATCACGCGAATGCCCAGCGTCTGCTGCAGCCAGGCCCCCAGCGCCTCCTGCGGCCCAAAGAGGATGACCAGCATGACGCCGGTGACCAGTGTGGGGATCGCCAGGGGCAGGTCGACGATGGCGTTGAGCAGCGCCCGGCCGGGGAAGTTGTAGCGGACCAGCACAAAGGCGGTCATCAGCCCCATCACGGTGTTGATCACAGTCATGACCGCCGCCGTCCACAGGGTGAGTTTCAGCGCGTGCCAGGCGGTCGGCAGGGTGACCTGGCGCCAGAGGCCGGAAAGGCCCTCGCGCAGCCCATCCTGGAAGATGACCAGCAGCGGGATGATCAGCATCAGGGCGAGATAGCTGAAGGCGGCGCTGCGGACGCCCCATTTTCCCCAGTTCAGGCGGGCCCGAGCCGGCCGG
>JAAYYY010000300.1 GCA_012515125.1 Chloroflexota bacterium | reverse complement strand
GTGTTCGCCAGCGCCGGGCTGCCCGCCGCCGCCAGCCGCTGCCAGACGCTCAGCGCGTCGTCCACCATCTCCTGCGTCACCACCACCTCGTCGCCCCGGCCGGTCACCAGCGCCTCCAGGCCGGGCAGGAAGTTCTGCAGCGTGCCAAAGGCGTCCCACAGGAGCAGCGGGTCGTCCAGGCCGATGCGCCCCATCTCCGCCCCGTATGCGTGGTACAGGTTGATGTAATGCCGGCCGCCGGCGCTGGCCCTGAACACCGCCATCATGCCCGCGAAGATACCCTGGTCGTCCAGCGGCCCGCGGTGTGTGTAGCCCGCAAAGGGCAGGGCGACTTCGCCGTGAGCGTGGCCGGTCAGCAGCCGGGCAGATGACCCGGCACGCTCGGCCGGATGCTCAGGACAGGGATCCAGCGGGTTATACTCGCCGGGCAGGCCGGAGGGCGGCGCTGCCGGGTTGCTGCTGTTGACAGTCAGCGTGGCCGACTGGAACACATAGCGCAGGCCGCCCGCCGTTCGGGAATACGCCAGATGCAGGCGTGCGTCGCGGGCCATAACGACTTCGCCTGCCCCGCTCTCGACGACATGGATCCGCCAGACGCCGTTAGCCAGAGCGGCCACGTTCAGCGCCCCGCTCGCCGTGGTGTAGGCAATGCGCGCGTGTCGCCGGGAGTCCATCGGCAACTCCAGCGAGAGGCTGGTGACGCCCCCCGCTTCCTCGACGGCCGTCTGGCTCTGCCAGCCGCTTGCGCTCCGGTGGGCCAGCCGGATGGCATCGGCCGTCTCGTCGTAGTAAGCCACGACCGGCACACCTTCGCTCCAGTCGGCCTTCAGCGAGTTGAGCCGGCCCGCGTCCCCCGCCACGCCGTCCACCCGCTCGTCGCTCCAGCTCTGCGTCGCGCTCTGCCAGAACGCGTAGCGCAGGTCGCCGTTATCGCTGTCGTAATAGCTGACGCCCACCCCGCCGGCCGTGATCGCCAGCGAGAGCGGCCCGCCCGCCGGGCCCGCGCTGGGCCCGGCGTTGTTCGGGAAGATGTTCCAGAGCACCGAGCCGACCACCGGCCGGGCCAGTTTCACCCGTCGCGCCGTCGCGTCCCAGTAGGCGATCCACGGCGAGCCGTCGCCATGCCCGGCCAGCACCAGATCATTGTAGCGGCCCACATCCCCCGCCTCGTCTACGACCTCCCGCCGCCAGGCGCTGCCGTCCCAGGTGGCATAGATCAGCCGCCGGTTGTCGGCGTCGTAATAGCTCATGTGCTCGTACTGCGGGCCAACCGCCGTCCCCAGGTCGGTGACCGGATCGCTGACGAAGGCCGGCGGGTTGAGCGACCACGGCTCCTCCCAGGTCGCCAGCTTCACCTGACCGCTGCCGGGCCTGTAGTAGCCGATGGCCGGCCTGCCGCTGCGCACGCCGATGTCCGGCGTCTCCACCGCCCCGTTCTCCGGCAGCGTGCGGCTCTGCCAGTTAGGCGCCCAGGTCACGTAGCGCAAATCTTCGTAACCCGGCGAGTAGTAGGCGGCGTGTAGTCGCCCCGCTGCATCTAGCGCCATGCCCACCAGCTGGTCACGGAAGAGAGACGTGTCCTCGCCACCGTCCAGCGTTTCCACCTCCCACGATGTCCCCTCGCGGTAGATGTACTCAATCTGGTGCGTCCTCTCGTTCGGGTTCGAGCGGAAGGTGACGAGATGCGGATCGCCGCTGGCGTCTATGTCCAGCCCGATGTCGGCGATCTCCTCGTCCACGTCCAGCGTATTCACCGTCTCGCTCTGCCAGCTTGCCCCGTTCAGGGAGGCGACCTTGAGCTGGTCGTTGCCCTGGAAGACGTCGAGCGCATAAACGATAGTCGGGTTGCCGCCGCCGTCCAGCGCCAGCGCCGTCACAAACACGCCCCCGTCGGGCACGTCGCCGTCCAGAATCTCCGTCTGCCAGCTTGCGCCGTCCCACATAGCGTACTTCAGCAGGTAAGTGTCGAACTCCTCGCGCACGGCGTAACTGAGATGCACGTCGCCGGCGCCATCCAGCGCCAGCGCGCTGTCGTAGATCAGCTTGCTCTCCACCGTCTGAATCTGCCAGGCGGCGCCGTCCCAGCGGGCCAGTTTAAGCAGCTCGGGCTCGGCGGACGTGTTGCTGTAGGTGTTGTAGACGATGTGCGCGCGGCCGCTCCCGTCGAGCGCCAGCCCGCCCAGCGCTATTGTCTGTGGGAAGGGCACGCTGTCCACCGCCTCTATCTGCCACGCCGTTCCGTTCCAGTGGGCGAGCTGCAGCCTATTGGCCCGCCCGTTCGTAAAGGCGATCTGCGCCCGGCCGGCGGCGTCCAGGGCCAGCGCCGTATCCGACACGCTGTTGGCGACGAACTCGTCGTGCCAGCGCACGCCGTCCCAGCGCGCGTAGGTCAGATAGGAGTAGTTGTCGTCCTGGCCCTGGTGAAGCCGGCCATAGCTGATATGCGGGTAGCCGTTCGCGTCCAGCACCAGGGAGGGCGAATAGCCGGCGTCGCCGCGCGCGTCCACGAGCTGCACCTGCCAGCCCGGCTCGTTAGGCACGACCACCGTCACACCCTCGTTCAGCCAGACCCGGTCCTCGGCGGTCGTCACCTCAAACAGGTCGGGCGCGCCGTCGCCGTTGAGGTCGCCCAGACCCAGCGCCCGGCTCCAGTACAGACCGATCTCGTCGCCAAACTCCTGATCGACGGTAAACGCCCGCCCACCGTCGTTGCGCCACACGCGATTCGGCTCGGCGGTGATGTTCGCCACCACCGCATCCAGATCGGCGTCGCCGTCCACGTCGCCCAGGGCTACGTCCCAGCTACTGTCGCTGACCGCCAGCGGGTCGCCCGCGCTGAAATCGCGCCCGCCGTCATTCCAGTAGATCCGGTCCGGCCCGCTGCCGGCCAGGAAGATATCCGGCCGGTTGTCCCCATCCAGGTTGCCTACAGCCGCCCCGTGCACCAGGCTTCCCGCCGGCAGCAGATCGCCTGCCGTGAACGAGCCCGGTCCCGGCGACCAGTTGCCGTCGTTCCACCAGACGCGGCTGCTCGTGCCGCTCGCGCTGTCCACGATCAACGCGTCCAGCCAGCCGTCGTCGTCCAGGTCGGCCAGCACGGTGTCCTCGCTGAACAGGAATGGCAGAACCGGTCCGGCAGAGAAGATGCTGTTGCCGTTATTCAGCCACACTTGATTGCTGTTCCCGACGAGCAGCGCGTCCAGGTCGCCGTCGCCGTCCACGTCGCCCAGGGCTACCCCGTAGGCCGTCTCGCTGCCGAAGGTCGGGCCGCCGTCAAAGGTGCCCTCGACACCGCCCTGGGCGCCGCCCACGTTGAGCCAGACCCTGGCCGTCAGGAGAGATGTTGGGGGAATGCCCACGACAAGGGCATCGAGATCGCCGTCGCCGTCCAGGTCGCCCAGCGCCACGTCATGGCCGTCGGCGCTGCCCATCGTCTGCCCGGCGGTAAAGGTGCCGTCGCCCTCGTTGAACCAGACCTGGTTGGCTTCGCCAAAGGTGGTGTGGTCGTTGGCGACGTAGGCGTCGAGATCGCCATCGCCGTCCAGGTCGCCCAGCGCGACGCCGTTGCCCGTCTCGCCGCCCAGTATCTGCCCGCTGTTGGCGAAGATGTGGCTCGTCGCCAGCGCCGGCCGGGTCCAGGCGTAACCGGCCGCGGCGGCGAGCGACAGGAGCAGCACGTACACGGGCAATTGCCTCAGCAGTTGGCTCATCCGGTCGGACAGCAGTTGACGTTTCATCTTGCCCTCTCTTATCTAGAGCGCCAGGCCGAGCTGCCTGAGCAGCCGCCCGGCGTCGTAATACAGAACGGCCCGCTGGATTCGCCCATCGCGGATCTGGCAGACG
>JAAYYY010000299.1 GCA_012515125.1 Chloroflexota bacterium | reverse complement strand
GGCGACAACGCCCCTCCGAGCGACGATCCCAATATCCGCCTCATCCACACCGTCTCCGGGCACAAGATTACGCTGGACGACACCGGCGGCAGCGAGCAGATCAAGATCGAAGACAGCTCCGGCACGAACACGATCGTCCTCAACAAAGACGGCGTGACCATCGAATCGTCGGGCGACGTCACCATCAAGGGGCTGAACATCAACCTGGAGGCCACAGCCAAGCTGACGGCCAAAGGGCAGCCGATTCACCTGAACCCGTGAGGCCCGGCTGCGATGGAGACGATTTTTCCCGAACTCACGGGTCTGGCGAGCTTTTTTTTGAACAGCTTCCGCCGCACCGGCGGCGCTCTGGAACAGACAGGAACGGTCATTGTGAAACGCACCTATAACGTCAACCCGGCGACCGGCGCGCTGGCGCCCGCAGAAACGGCCCTGCCCATCTTCGAGAGCGACCAGACGATTGAGATCGGGCCGCCCGACGACAGAGAGACGATTATCCAGTACGAGCACGATCTGGCGGCCATCAAGCCGCAGGGCGATCTGGTCGTCTGGGGCTTCGTCGGCCCGGCCGGTATTCAGCGTCTGCGCGTCAACGGCGCGACCTGGCACAGCCGCAACATCGTCGCCCCGGCGGGCGAAACCGCCCTTTTTGGCTGGGAGCCGCGTGTGGACTCCCCGCGCGAGACGCAGGGCAACTTCCCCGACGACGAAAACGCCTATCCCCTGCCCGAGCCGCTGCCCGCCGGCTTCGACAACCTGTTCTACAACGGCTACCGGCGCGATTCCGCCGTCGCCGCGCCATTCCGCTATTTCCTGCCCGGCGACGTGCTCGGCGTCGAGCGCGACGGCAGCGTGGACTACGAGGTAACGCTGGGGCCGGAGACGGCCACGGCGACCTACTACGTCTACAGCGGCAGCGGGCCGGACGTGGAGGCGCGCTGGCAGCCCCATACGCTCGTCATGCAGCGCGACACGGTGGTCATCACGCCGGGCGAGGACGCCTGTTACGTCGTCTGGCGCGCCGTTTGGCCCTTTGCCGACCACCCGGCAGACGCCTACCGCCGGCTGGAAGTTGTCTTTGACGAGAACGCCTGAGCCAGGAGTCTGTCATGTCCCGACCCATCGCCATCACCCAGGGAATCGCCTTTGCCTTCCCCGACGTCTGTCTGACAGTCGTCGGCCCGAGCACCGTGCCCATTCCCTATCCCAACGTCGCCCAGCTCGCCCAGGCCCAGGACGTGGCGACCGACCTGCTCGTCGGCTCCAGCCCCCTCCCGGCCCTGCTGGTCGATTCCAGCGTGCCCACCAGCACCGGCACGCCGCCCAACGCCACCCAGGGCGCCGTCTCCGGCAAGCCCGTCATGGGCCCCTGCAAGATGATCCAGGGCAGCAGCAGCGTCGTCTACGGCCCGGACAGCCGGGGATTGGTGCGCTTTGGCGATCCCACCCAGCAGAACGACGGTAACTCCCAGGGCGTGGTCCTCGGCGCCTTTCCCACGGTCCTGGTAGGAGATTGAGCATGAGCATTGATTTTCTCGGCAAAGGCTGGAAGTTCCCCATCCGCGTGAACGGGCGCGGCGGCCTCTCCTACGTGAGCGGCGAGCAGAGCGTGGCCGAGGCCATCTGGCTGATCCTCAGCACGCCGCCCAACAGCCGCGTGATGGAGCCAGAGTTTGGCTGCGCCATTCACAAAGCCGTCTTTGCCCCGAACACGCCGCACACCCGGGCGATGATCGCCCAGAACGTCGAGCGCGCTCTGCTGCGCTGGGAGCCGCGCATCGACGTGCTCGGCGTGCGCACGCAGAGCCACCCCGAAACGCCCAATTTGCTGTTGATCGAAGTGGACTACCGCATCCGCGCCAACAACGCCCTCCATAACCTCGTGTATCCCTTCTACATCAACGAAGGACAGGGTCAGTAAGCATGCCACTCACCGCCCCGAATCTCGATACCCGCCGCTTCAAAGATCTCGTCGAAGAAGCCCGCGCGCGCATCCCCCGCTACACGCCGGAGTGGACCAACTTCAACGACTCCGACCCCGGCATGACGCTGGTCAAGCTGCACGCCTGGCTGACCGAAACGCTGCTCTTCCAGCTCAACCAGCTCCCCGAGCTGACCTACATCAAGTTTCTGGAGCTGCTCAACGTACAGCCCCGGCCGGCCGTCGCCGCACAGGCCGAGCTGACCTTCACCCTCAAGAAGCTGAGCAACCCCGGCGACCCGCTCGTCGTCCTGATCCCGCGCAATACCCAGGTCGCCGTGAACGACCCCGACCTCGAAGCGCCGCTGATCTTTGAGACCGACCGCACCCTGCGCGCCCTGAACGGAGCGCTGGCGGCGGTCATCGTCCCCAAGACCGGCGGGCAGCGCGAGCTGGTCACGGCATACGACGCCAAGAAGGCGACGACCACCTTTCTGCACCCCTTCTATCCCTTTGGGGCGGCGCCCGCCGTCAATGCAATCTTCTACCTGGGCATTCTCATTCGCCCGCACCGCCAGAAGGACGTCAACTACGCCGCCGACCGTTTCCCGGCCGGCGAGCTGGACCTGACGGCCTTTGTCCCCCAGGTATTTGAGACCGGCGCCGGCGGCCAGACGCTGACCGGCCCCGAAGGGATGCACTGCCTTTTCCCCTGGCAGGCCGGCGAGGCTGCCGAGCTGATCCAGTGGGAAGCGTACACCGGCAGCGACCACCGCACGCAGTTTACCAGCATGGACGCCTCCGCCTGGCAGCCGCTCGTCCTCAACCACGACGACACGGCCGGCCTGGCCCGCAGCGGCCACCTCTACCTGGAGGTGCCGGCCCGCCTGCCGGCCGTGCGCTTCGACCAGCTCAGCCGCGCCTTCTGGGCCTCGCTCTCGCTGACCAAGCCGCCGACGACGGCCGAGGAGCTGGCCGACGACATTGACGGCGGCATCATCAGCCCCGACGCTCTGGCTGGCCTCGGCGGCGAAGTCTGGGACGCGCTGGGCGTAACCGGCGCCACGCGCGCCGAGCTGGAAACGCTGCTCGGCGACGCAGTTACCAACCGCAGCGCCATCGCCGACCTCCTGCGCCCCCTCTCGCTGAACTTCAACGCCGTCGCCACGAGCGTCTGGCTGGATGCCAGCGCGCTCTACGACCCCACGCCCGTGGAGCACGGGCTGACCTGGTTCCGCGGCCGGCTCGCCGGCCCAGAGCTGCCGGAAGAGCCGCCCCAGGTCAGCCAGCTACTGCTCAATACGGTTTCGGCCACCGCCGCCGTGACCCGCGTCGAAGAGATTCTCGGTACCAGCAATGGCCATCCGAACCAGAGCTTTGTGCTCGACCACGCGCCCGTGCTCACGGACACGAGCCAGCAGCCGCCCCGGCCGGAGCTGGAAATTGAGCTCGTCGACCGGGCCGGGCAGAGCGAGCCCTGGCGCCCCGTCTCTGATTTCTTCGGCAGCGGCGCCGACGACGCCGTCTACATGCTCGACGCCGCCACCGGTGTGCTGACCTTCGGCGACGGGCGGCATGGGCGCATTCCCCTCGCCGGCTCCACCGTCATTGCCCGCCGCTACCGCTATGGCGGCGGCAGCGTGGGCAACGTCGGGCCCGACACGATTACCGCGCTGAAGAGCAACGTCAGCGAAGTGGATAGCGTGACCAACGTGCGCCCGGCCCAGGGCGGCGGCGACGTGGAATCGCTGGAAGACGTCCGGCTGCGCGCCCCCCACGATCTGCGCATGCGCGACCGCGCGGTCACCGCCGAGGATTTTGCCGATCTCGCTCTGCAGACGCCCGGCGTGCCCATCCAGCGCGCCTACGCGCTGCCCCTGACCGCTGCCGACACGAGCACGACGCCGCCCACCTTCTACGACCAGCCCGGCGCGGTGACGGTCATCATTCTGCCCATGAACCGCGAGGAGACGCCCCAGCCGACTGAAGAACAGCTTCGCCTTGTCTGCCAGCATCTCAACCAGCGCCGCCTGATTACGACCGAGCTGTACGTCGCCGGCCCGTCCTACCTCCGGCTGGATAAGCTGAAGGCCGAGGTCGTCGTCAGCCGGCAGGCCGATCTCAAGACCGTGCAGGAGGCTGTGACCGGTCGCCTGCTGGCCTATTTCCACCCGCTCCACGGCGGCGAGGACGGCCGGGGCTGGCCCTTCGGCCAGGACATCTTCTATGGCAACGTCTACCGGCAGATCCTCAGCGTGGCCGAAGTCTACCGCGTCGTCTGCCTGGAGATTGAGCCGGCCGATCCCGCCCTGCGCTGCGACGATTACGTCGAACTGCCCGGCGGCGCGCTGGTCCATCTCCCGCGCACGGCGCTCGACGTGAAGGTGATCTATGACCCGCATGGTTAACGGCCCGGAGGCGCGACGATGAGCACACCAGAAGTGCGGCCCGCAGGCCCCGTCTTCCTGCGCCTGGACGAGCGCGCCGGCTGGCAGGCCGCCTCCCAGAACGCGGGCGTCTTTTACGACCCGGCAGTCGGCGGCCTGCGCCTCGGCGATCCCCTGCTGCGCCCGATCCCCTATACAGAGCCGGGCGGCACCTTTGGCGGCCTCACCCGGCCGACCGGCCTCGCCGTTGGCGCCGAGGGCCGGCTGTTCATCGCCGAGCCGGGCCGCAACCGTATTCTCACCTACACCCCGGCGCTGGGCCGTTTTGTGCCCCTCTGGGAACAGCCCGCCGCGCCGCCGGCCAGCAATTGCGACCTGCCGCCCGCGCCCGTCGATCCCGGCCCGTACGATCTGGCGGGCCCGCGCGGGCTGGCCCTGAGCCCCGACGGCGATCTCGTCGTCGCCGACACCGGACACGGGCGGCTCGTCTTCTACACCCTGCCCGACCTGCTCCCGCGCTTCATTCTGGAGACAGGCGGCGAGCCCTGGGATATTGCCTTCGACCGGCGCGGGCGGCTCTACGTGGCCGACGCCGCGGCCCAGCGCGTCTGGCGCTACGACCGGCTCTGGCGGCGCGACGCTGCGTACCACGGTGGCGCCGGAGAACTGCTGCGCCCGCGCCATCTCGCGCTCGACGGCGAAGATCGCCTCTACGTCCTCGACGAAGGGCTGGGCGGCATCTTCCGCCTGCGCGAGAACGGCCGTGTTGATAGCGCCTTCACCCTGGCCGGGCTGCACGACGTCACCTTCCCCCGGCCCCTGCAGATTGTGGACGAGACGATCCAGCTTCTGCAGGACGAGCGGCCGGACTGCCCGCCGCTGGACCTGCCCGGCCTCGCCGTCGATCGCCTCGGCTACCTGCTTGGTGTGGATGCCCTGCTCCTGGCCCGGCCGTTTGGCGTCGTCTATCCTCGCCAGGGCACCTTCCGCACCACGGCGCTCGACAGCGGCCTCTACAACTGCCTCTGGCACCGCCTCGTGCTCGACGCCGATATCCCCGAGACGACGAACCTGGTCGTCCGCACCTTCACCGCCGCCGCCCCGCTGCACGACGACCGCGTGGCTGCCCTGCCCGACGGCCGCTGGTCCCGGCCAATCATCCTCCGGCCCGGCGACCAGCCGGAGCTGCTGCTGCAGAGCGAGCCGGGCCGCTACCTCTGGGTGGAGATCGCCTTCGGCGGCGACGGCAGCACGACGCCCGTGGTGCGCTCGCTGGAAATCTACGCCCCCCGGCGCTCGTCGCTCCATTTTCTGCCGCCCGTATTCCACGAAGACCCCGTCAGCGCCGGCTTTCTGGACCGTTTTCTCAGCTACTTCGACACCATCTTTGCCGAAGTGGAGAGCCAGATCGAGCGTTTCACCGGCTACCTCGACCCGGCCGGCGTGCCCTCCGGCCCATTCCTTGCCTGGCTGGCGAGCTGGTTCGACATCACCTTCCTGGCCGAGTGGCCGGACGAGACCCGGCGGGCCTTTGTGCGCCGGGCCGTCGAGCTGCATCGCCGCCGGGGCACCATCGGCGGGCTGCTCGCCGTGCTCCAGCTTCACACCGGCCTGGCGCCGGAGCACACAAACGTCATCGAACATTTCCGGCTGCGGCAGCAGAGCGGGCCGCTCACCATCGCCGGGCGGCCCCTGCAGCCCGAGCCCGGCGAGATCACGCACCACTTCACCGTCGTCCTGCCTAACAAGGCGGCGACAGACGGCGAAGCGGTGGCGACGCTGAACCGCCTCGTCGAGCAGTTCCGGCCCGCCCATACACGCCACGAGCTGCGCCTGGTCGAGCCGGGCATCCGCATTGGCTGCCAATCGACAGTCGGCCTGGACATGATCATCGGCGAGCCACCCGCGGCGCCGCTGGGCGAGCTGCGCCTGGGCCAGAGCGGCGTGCTGGCTGCACACTCTTCTCGCCCGCGTCTCGACCATACATTTTTGCGCTGACCATGAGCGCATGACCATAGAGTTCGAAAGCCTGATAGGAGTCCTGAGCATGAGCGAAAATGGCAACGTCTGTATCCCCTGCGGCATCCGTTCTTTCTCGCGCAATATCTATTTCAACGGCAAACCCCTGCTGGAGCGCGACTTCAACGCCGAGCAGGCCTACATGGTCGGCAAGGACTGGCTGCACAACAACCTGCTCCACGGCGTCGGCACCGTCTGCGGCCTGAAGGTCTCGCCGCACCCCAACGAAAGCTGCCGCGACCGCTACGTCTACATTGAGCCGGGCGTGGCCCTGGACTGCTGCGGGCGCGAGCTGATTGTGCCGGAGCGCAAGCTGGTGCGCGTCCTCGACCTCATCGCCGAAAACGAAATTGACCTCAGCGGCGAAGAGGCGCAGGATCTCTTCATTGCCCTCTGCTATGCCGAAACCGCCGAAGAGCCCATTCCCGTGCTCCTGCCCACCTGCGATTGCGCCAATGGCGATCAGGGATACGGTCGCCTGCGCGAGACAGTGTCCGTGAAGCTCTTTGCCCGCCCGGCCGGGCAGCAGATGCCCGCCCGCCCGCCGCTCGACCCGCACCTCGAATGGCTGCACACCCTGACGTTTGAAGAGCAAAGCCCGCGCGCCGTGGTCATTGACGACGACCTCGGCCAGATTTACGTCGCCGCTCAGGGCGTCGGCGACCCCGCCGACGGCGCCCGGCTCTACGTCTTCGACACCACCACGCACAACATCATCACCGCCGCAGACGCCGCCCGCGAGCCTACGGATGTCGCCCTGTCGCTGCTCGGCGACCGCATCTACGTCGCCGCAGCGGAGTGGAGCGATACGGCGCCCTTCGGCATCGCCGTCTTCCGGGAGGCGCAGCTCCGCGACACGCCCGACCCGGCCGCCGTCATCGACCTGGAGGAGCCTGCCCGCCTCGTCGTCTCCCGGCAGACGGGCGCGCTCTTTGCCCTCATGCTCCAGAGCGGGCGTCTCTGGTCCTGGTCCGACGAGGCCATCCGCAACTGGCTGGACGAAGCCGACCCGCCGCCGGCTGGCCCGGCCGACCGGCGCGAGATCGACCTGAGCACCGACCTGACCGGCGGCGCGGATGAGAGCCCGGCCGAACGCGGCGCAGCCATCCTCAGCATCACCGCCGACGGGCGTTACCTCTTTATTGCCGATGGCGCCAACGGCCTGCGTGTCGTGGATGTCGCCACCTTTAACGAGGTAACGCCGGCGAGCATCGAAGGCTTTGGCACGCCCGCGGCCCTGCAAACCAGCGGCGACAGCGACTATCTCTACGTCCTCTGGGCCGGGGAAGGGGATGCTGCCGGCAGCGCCCTGCTCAGCCGCTACCGCATAGACGACGATGGCGGCAGCCTGATCCTGGTGCGTGACGGGCGCGGCGGGCAGTGGCCCGGCACGCCCCTGGATCTGGCGCTGGCCCCGGCCGAGCGCTTTGCCTACGTCCTGCAGGAAGACGGCGTCCTCTCGCAGGTAGTCGTGCTCTCGGTAGACGCCATCGCCGCCACCGCGCCCGACGAGCCCGTAGACCCGCGGGCCGCCCGCGAAGATCTGCTCGGCGTCACCCGCCACCAGCGTCTGAACCTCTACGGGCGTCGCCTCTACGTCGCGGCCGACGTGCCCGCCGAAGACGAAGAGGACACAGCGCGCGGCGTCGTCGCCGTCCTCGACGTGGACGAGAGCGCCTGCGCCGACCGCTTCCTCGGCATCATCGACGCCTGCCCGACCTGTACTGCCGGCGGCGACGACGATCACTGTGTCATTCTGGCCCACCTGCCGGCCTACACGCTCGGCGCCCCGATAGAGGCGGCGGACAGCGCCGGCGCCGGCGATAACGTCATCGACAACCTGACCCACCGGCCTCTGGTTCCCAGCAGCAACACCATCGTAGATGTGATCCGCTGCATGCTGGAGCAGGGTTTTGCCGAAGGCGTCCCCGGGCCGCGCGGTCCGGCCGGCGAAGCGGGCGCGCAGGGCGAGCGCGGTCCCGGCATCGCCGAAGCCGAGGCCCAGACGCTTGCGCCCGGCTCGCCCGCAACGGCCACCCTCGACCCCATTCCCGGCGATCCCGAGGGCGACCTGCGGCTGGTCGTCGGCATTCCCACCGGCGAGGCCGGCCCGCGAGGCCCGGGCATCGTCGAGGCTGTTGCCAACACGCTGCCGCCCGGCAGCGCGGCGACCGCGACCCTGCAGCCCATTGCCGGCGATCCCGAAGGCGACCAGCGGCTCATCCTCGGCATCCCGCGCGGCGCGCCGGGCGACACGCCGGAGCAGCCCGAGCTGACGCACATCGAGGCGCTGAGCTGGCCGCACGATGGCCAGATGCCGATGGGCGAATTCCAGAACCTCATCTTCGACGCCAACTGGCGCGAGATCGGCACCCCGCGCGCCGAGACCGGCCTGGTGATTGCCTTCGACCGGCCCGTGCGCACGGAAACAATCTTCCGGCGCCTGGACGACGAGCGCACGCGCAGCGAGGTCTTCCAGCTCTACGTGCGCCACACCGACCAGCGCACCGGGCTGCTTTGCGAGTGCATCCTGCCCCGCGCCATCTACCAGGCCGTCGAAGTGACCGGTCAGGACGGCGACGGGCGCATCGTCGAAGTGGCCCCGCTGCCGCCTGACGAGCCGGAGACGCGGGCCGTCCGTCTCGTCCTCGACCCCGAGTTCTTCCCGCCCCTCTTCGATACCAGCTTCTTGTTCCTCCGCATCCTGCTGCGCGCCGATTTTGTGCTCGACACGGAGGATCTGGCCGTAGACGGCAACTTCCTCGGCGGCCGGCTGCCCACCGGCAACGGCAACGAGGGTGATAGCTTCGAGAGCTGGTTCACCGCCGGCCAGGAACAGCAATAGGAGCATGACCATGCCACCACAGGAAAACGGGACGGCCGCACTTCTGCGGCCCCGCTACTTTGACCGGCAGCAGCTAACGGCCGGCGATCTCAATCTGGGGCTGGACTACGCCCGCGAGCGGATGCGCCGGCACAACCGCTTCCTGCATGGCTGGGGCGTCGTCTGCGGCGCCATCGTCCGGCAGGTCGATCCGGTCGGCGATCCCTGGTCGTTCGAGATCGGCGCCGGCTACGCCCTCTCCCCGCGCGGCGACGAGATCTACATCCCCGCTGCCACGACCATCGACGTGGAGACGATGGTGCTGGGCTGCCTCGGCACGCAGGAAGACTGCCCGGAGGTCCATCTGGTCCGGGCGATGATCAACCCGGCGGGCCGCGACTTGCGCACCGACTATAACGCCGAGTGGGTCGAGATCGGCCTCACCGATAGCCGGAGCCTTGAAGGCTGGCGCATCGAGCACACGCTGAACATCGACACGCCCCGCGAGCGTATGGCTACCTACTACACCTTTCGCGAGGAGACACGTTTCGAGGCCGGCAGCGTGATCCGCATCCACTCCGGCAGCGCCGCCCGGCACGAATCGCCGCCGCCCGACCGCATCAACCGCTACGTGGCCGACCCCGGCGAGCTGGGCAACTGGCGGCTGAATAACGTTCGCGACCGCCTGCGCATTATCGACCCCGCAGGCAACGTCGTTGACGAGCAGGTCTTCCTGCCGGAGTCGGCGCTGCCGATCGGCGCGGGCACTGTCTATCTGACAGTCTGCCCGGAAGAAGAGCCCTGCCAGCCATCCGTGGCGATGCCCGAGGGCTGCGATCCGGCCGGCGGCGCTTACGACTTCAGCCGCGTTTGCGAGGGCTACCGGGTGCGCGTGCTCTGCCGCCTGCCTGCCTCACACGAAGCGCCGCTCCCGAGCTGCGACGAGCTGGACGCTATCGTCTGCGGCGAGGCGCTGCCGGATTGCCCCCCGGCGCCCGGCGCCGACGACGACTGCGTGGTCCTGGCGACGATTGGCGTGCGCGCCACGCCGATCGACGTGGACAACCGCCGCGACCGGCGCGTGCTGCTCAGCGAGGCCCTTCTCCAGCAGCACGTATCCTGCCGCTGCGAGGAAGAACCGGCGCCCACGCCGGCCCCCACCGTAGCCCCGACGGTCCGGCCCACAGTTCGTCCCACGGTTTTCCCCACCTTCCAGCCGCCGACGCTCGTGCCGCCCACCTTCCGGCCGACATTTCAACCGACATTTCAGCCGACCTTCCAACCGCCGACACTCGCCCCGCCAACGCTGGTGCCGCCTACCTTCCGGCCAACCTTTCAGCCAACTTTCCGGCCGACCTTCCAGCCGACTTTCCGGCCCACTTTCCGCCCCACTTTCCGCCCCACTTTCCGCCCCACCTTTATCCCGCTCGGGCCTGTGGACCTGACCGATCTCGACCTCGATCGCGGTCGCACGCTGCCGGTGAGCGACATTCGCGACATCGGCCCCGTACGCAGCGAGCGGCTGGAGGCGGCCGGCATCGACAACGTCTTCCTCTTCGCCACCCGCTCCGCCGAAGAGCTGGCCGAAATCCTCGGCGTCTCCGAGGTGCGCGTCGCCGAGCTGCAGGAACGGGCGCGCGAGCTGATGAGGCGCGATGGCTGAGCCACGGGTTTCGGTGGTCATCCCCACCCTCAACGAGGGCGC
>JAAYYY010000298.1 GCA_012515125.1 Chloroflexota bacterium | reverse complement strand
CCTCAGCCCGGCGCTCTTAAGGGGTATCACGCCGGCTGAATTTGACGACATGCTCGAGGCCGGGCTTACCTACGTCAACGTACACACGTCACTCAATCCGGCCGGCGAGACGCGCGGCCAGCTTATCAGGCAGTAATCAGATAAACAGACGTAGCTAGTAGAAGGGGCACGGCGGCACAGGTCGCCGTGCCCCTTTGCTGTTGTACAATAGGGGTATGAGTGCGGAATGGCCCGCGCCGCCGGCCGTGTGGGCTCTGCCGGCAGATGAAGTCCACGTCTGGCGTCTCGACCTCGACCAACCGGCGGCGGCAGTTGCCGCGCTGGAAAGCGTGCTGACGCCCGGGGAACGGGAGCGGGCGGCCGGTTTCTACCGGCAGCGCGATCAGGCGCGATTCGCCGTTGGGCGCGGCCTGCTGCGTGCTATTCTGGGTCGCTATCTCGGCGTTGCGCCGGCCGGACTGCGGTTTGCCGTGAACGAACATGGCAAGCCGTTCCTGGTGGGCGACGTCGCGGAAAGCGTCTCCTTCAACCTTTCCCATTCGGCCGGCCTGGCCCTGATCGCCGTCACCCTCGGCCGGGCGATCGGGGTAGACGTGGAGCGCGTGCGGGCGAACGTCGATCACGAGCGGCTGGCCCGGCGCTTCTTTTCGCCGTCTGAGGTTGCCCAGCTTGACCGCCTGCCGGAGGAAGAGCGTGTGCGGGCCTTCTTCCATTGCTGGAGCTGTAAAGAAGCGTATATTAAAGGGCAGGGAGCTGGCATCTCCCTGGGGTTGCACAATTTTGACGTGATGGTGGCGCCCGACGAACCGGCGCGCCTGCTGGCGACGAGACCGGATGCTTCTGAGGCCTCGCGCTGGCGTCTGCTGGCCCTGCAGCCGGCGCCCGGCTATGCCGGCGCCGTGGCTGTGCGCGGTCACGACTGGAGAGTGTCATGCTGGAGCTGGACACAGGAGGAGATGGCCGGCCTCTGAGAGCGGCTGTTCTGCTCGATCGCGACGGCGTGATTATCGAGAACCGCGATAATTACGTGCGCAGCTGGGCCGACGTGAGCATTTATCCTCAGGCGCTGGAGGCGCTTGCCCGGCTCCACGAGGCGGGTTATCCGGTCGCGCTGGTCACCAACCAGTCGGCGGTCGGGCGCGGGCTGCTGTCGCTGGCCGAAGCCCGGCAGATCAACGGCCGGCTGGTTGGCGCTATCGAACGCGCCGGGGGAAGGGTAGAGGACGTTTATATGTGCCCGCATGCCCCGGACGAAGGCTGTAACTGCCGCAAGCCCCGGCCGGGCCTCATCTGGCAGGCGGCGGAGGAGCTGGGCCTCGACCTGTCGGGGTCGGTCTTGATCGGCGACGCGTTGAGCGATCTCGAGGCGGGTCAGCGGGCCGGCGTTGGCTGGACGGCGCTGGTGCGCACGGGCCGTGGCGCGGCTGAGGAACGGCGCGCCGCCGGGCCGGTGCGAGTCTATGATACACTCTCCGCAGCGGTCGAGGCGCTGCTGACAGGCGAAGTGGAACGCCAAACAGACTGACGTTCTCCTAAGCGAAGTAAGAAAAGGGAAAGGCGGCAATCATCAGCTGATGATTGCCGCCTTTTTTGTTGTCAGCAGGCAGACTTTTCGTATAGCAAAGAAGATGTGTGACCTCTCGCAACTCAAACGGGAGGGTGCGCGGCGCGCAGGCCGATACGGTGCAGTGGGCCTATGAGCAAGGCCGGCGGCTGCTGCAGAACCGACAGCAGAAGCAGGGTAAGCAGCGCAGTTAGCGCCAGCCCGGTGGCGGCGGCGAAGGCTGCCACGGAGCCGGCCGACTGGATCAGATAACCGGCGCCAATCGAGCTGGGAATGCCCGTCATGGTCATCGCGGCCATCAGCAGCGGCAGAGCTCGCTCCAGAGAGGGGCGCGGCAGCAGGTCAGTGGCCAGCGCGATCAGCACGGAGCTGGAGACGAGGGATGCTACCAGCAGCGGCGCTGCGCCGAGCCAGAACTGCCAGAGCAGGGCGGCGCGCATCAGGCCGGCCCCGACGACGGCGATGAGCAGGAAGTTCAGTAGCAGGACGCGCCGCCGTCCGACCCGGTCCGAAAGCGCCCCGGCGAAGAAGGTCACCGGGATGGCGGCGAGGCCACTCACGACGGTGGTGCTGCTGATCGCTTCCGGCGTGAAGGCAAGCGCCTGCATGGTCAGGTTGACGCTAATCTGACCGACGCCGGCGGCGGCTGAGGCCAGAATTGCCGTGACCACCAGCAGCGGGAAGGCCCGGCCCAGCGGCGCTTTCCTGCCCGGCGAAGGGGAGTCGGACTGCACTGTTTCCGCCGGTCTCTCTGGAAGTGTCAGCAGGACGAGCGCCGGGATAGCCAGCCAGAGCAGCGCCATGACCAGGAAGGCCGGACCATAACCCAGGTAGACGATCAGCGCGCCGATAACCAGCCCACCCAAAACGGCCCCAAGCGGCGAGGCCAGAGCCAGCAGGCTGAAGGAACGGCCGCGGCTGCCCTCTTCGGCGATGAAGCCGGCGTAGAGCGTGGCCTGCGAGTAGATGGCGCCACCGAGGAACCAGAGCAGGGTTGTCGCCGTCATCAACGCCCAGAGCGCGGACGCGCCGGCAAGCCAGAGTAACATGGCTGTGCTCAGGAGGGCGCTGGCAACAAAGAGCGTCTTCAGGGCGAAACGGGAAGCCAGTCGCCCGGCGAGTGCCATGCCCGCGGCGTTGCTCCCGGCGAGCAGGGCCAGGTGAACGCCTACCAGCGCCGGCGTGGCGCCATATTGGGCGTCCAGGAGCGGCAACATCGGGAAAAGGCTGCTGCCCGTTAAGAAAAGGATCAGGTTAATCAGAAAAAGCGTGCGCAGCGGCTTCATAGGGCGGTCTCCAGTGGGAACAGGTTGATAAGCTACCGATAGCTTACGATCTGTCCGTCCCGCTCCCGTTGCGCAGTGCGTCTCCTGTCCCGTCCCCGCCCGATTTAGCTGCCGCTTCGCCGCCTTCCTCTCAGCCTGTGTTGTGTGGCGCTACGGCCTCAATCGCCTGGATGGCGGCCGAGAGGGCTTCGTCGAAATCAATCCGGCCGGCCAGCTCCCGGCAGCGCGCCCGCACCGCCGCCGAATCCAGCAGGGCGGCGAGCCGTTCGGCGACTGCAGCGCCACTCACGTCGCCGGGCGCCAGCCAGTCGCCCACGCCGAGCTTCTTCAGCCGTGCGGCATTGTCTGGCTGGTCGTGGCTCATGGGCACAGCGAGCTGGGGAATGCCTGCCGCCAGCCCCTGGGCCACCGTGCCGATGCCGCCGTGGGAGATAAGCGCGGCTGCGCGTGGCATCAGCCCGGCCCATTTCCACGAAGTCAAGCCCCTGCCGTTCGACGGCCGGACGGAAGTGGGCATTGGCGACGATCACCGGCTGGTGGCCGCGCTCCCTCAGGCCGCGGCCCAGTGTAAGAGCGGGTACACGTCCCCTGCGCTACCCACTGTTGCCAATAAGATGGTCAAAGATATAAATAACATGCTCCTTTAGCAGGAATGGACTCAAGCATATGCCAATTTTCCGGCCGGCGAAAGTCGTTCCATGCCCCGCAGCTAGCCGGGCCGGGACGGCGTTATTGCCTGGACCATGGGCACGGCGACTTCCTCACGTGCTGTGGCCGGCAAGCTGAGCAGCACTCCCGCTGCCGCCAGGGCCACCAGCGCCGAAGCAAAGAAGATAACGGTCGTTCCCAGGGCTTCGATGGCGTAACCGGCGCCGGCAAACGTGAAGACGCCGGCCAGCCAGTTCATCGCCTTGAGCCGGGGCAGCGCGCGCTGCAGCGCGGATCGCGGCAGCAGGTCGGTAGCGACGGCGCCGGCCATGGAATCATTCACCGTACGCCCGGTCATCAGCAGGGAGATGGCAACCCAAAAGTGCCACAGCTCCCCGGATATGGCCAGTGCTGCCGCGCCGGCGGCGGTGAGCAGGTAGCCCAGCATGAGAAAATTGCGTCGGCCCAGGCGGTCGGATAACATGCTCATCAGCAGGACAACCGGGATCATCACCGCCCCAGAGATGGCCGTGGTGCTACCCACTTCGGCGGCGGAGAAAGCCTGCGCTTCCATGACGATGGAGCCACCCATCCGGCCGACGCTGACGGCGCCCGCAGCCAGAAAAGCCGCGAGCACCAGGAAGAGGAAACGGGACGCCGGAGCGCCACCGGACCCCGCTTCTGCGACCGGACGGGAAGCTGTCTCTGGCGCAATGTCGTCCATCTTGAAGTAGACCACGAGGGGCAGGATGAGCCACCAGAGGCTGAGAGCCATAAACATGAAACGGTAGCCCTGCCAGGTGATGAGCTGGCCGACGAGCAGGCCGCCAATCAGAGAGGCGACCGGCGTGGATAGCGCCACGAGGCTGAAGCTCCGGCCGTGGCGTGTGTTGTTCAGCAGGCCGGTGTACACACTGCTTAGCGCAAGGCCGACGCCGCCGCTGAACCAGAGCAGCGCAGTCAGGGCAACCACCTGCCAGAACGCCGTAGCCAGGCCCAACAGGAGCAGCGCCGGCGAACCCAGCAGGCCGGATACCAGAAAGAGCTTTCTGCGCGAGAGGCGTGCGGGCAGCCAGCCGGGTAACATGCTGCCCGTCGAAATAGCGACGTAGGTCAACCCCAGGTAGAGGCCGATGGTTCCGGGACCGGCGCCGTGCTCGATGGCATAGAGCGGTAGGAACGGGAAGAGCCCGTAACCAACCAGCAGGATGACCAGGTTGGTCATGAACAGAGAGCGCAGACTTACCTTTTTCATGATCTTTCTCCGCCGGTGGCAATCCGGCCCAGCCGGCACCTGTGTTGTGTACGATGGCTGTAGCTTACCGGCAGCGTATCCCCCGCCCGTCCCCGAAAGCGTCCCGCCCTACGTGCCGTCGCCGGCTGGCGCAGCGGCAATCTGCCAGAGCCGGCAAAAAACGTTGACATATCGATAAACTTCGATTAAAATAACATCGTATAGAGGGATTTCGATATGACAGAGGGCAATCCTGCCATCGATACCGTCACTTTTGCCAAGGCGCTGGCGGATGAAACGCGCCAGAAAATCATGTCGCTCTGCTGCTGCCGGCTCCTCAGCGTGGGTGATATCGTCGCCGCACTCGACGTCGCCCAGCCGACGGTCTCCCATCACCTGAAGATATTGAAGAACGCCGGTCTGGTGAACTCGGTCCGGCAGGGCAAACAGGTGCTCTACACGCTCAACCAGGTGCGGCTGG
>JAAYYY010000297.1 GCA_012515125.1 Chloroflexota bacterium | reverse complement strand
CTGGTTGTGTGCGAGGAGTGCGGTGAGATGAAGCGGCCGCACTACGTCTGCGAAGTCTGCGGGACCTACAAGGGCATTAAGGTCCTGCCGGGCGTCGAATCGTAGTTCCGGCCGGATCGGTAGACTCGGTCCAAAAGGTCGCCAGATAAGCGGCCTTTTGTCTTTATATATGGCCTGCAACTAGGGTGTGACTACCGCATATCTCTTTCCCGGGCAGGGATCGCAGCACGTGGGCATGGGTCGCGCGCTTTATGAGCGCGAGCCGGCTGCACGTGCTGTTTTTGATCAGGCAGACCGGCTGTTGGGTTTTCCTCTTTCAACCCTTTGCTTTGAGGGACCGGCGGATGAGCTGACCGATACTGTGAACCAGCAGCCGGCGCTCTTCGTGACCGGCGTGGCGGCGTGGCGCGTCATCCAGGAACAGGGCCCGGACTTATGGCCGTCTGCCGCCTATTTCGCGGGCCACAGTCTGGGCGAGTTTACGGCGCTGGCGGCGGCGGGCAGCCTGTCGTTTGCCGACGGGCTGGCCCTGGTGCGGCGCCGTGGCGAGCTGATGAAGCAGGCCGGCGAGACGGCGCCAGGGGCGATGGCGGCTATTCTCGGCCTCGATAGCGAGCTGGTCGCCGCCATATGCCAGACGGCTCAGGTCGAGAGCGGCGCCGTCGTGCAGCTCGCCAATGACAATTGCCCCGGACAGGTGGTAATCAGCGGAGATAGCGGCGCGCTGGCGCTGGCGATGGAGCTGCTGCAGCAGGCGGGCGCTCGGAAGGTCGTCCCGCTGCCCATCACCATCGCCGCCCACTCCCCGCTGATGGCAACGGCAGCCGCCGAGTTTGCCCGAGCGGTTTCCGCCACGCCGCTGGGGCCGCCCAGCGCGCCTGTCATCGGTAACACCAGCGCCCGCCCCCTGACCACGACAGACGCGATTCGCGAAGAGCTGATCGCGCAGCTCACGGGCAGTGTGCGCTGGACAGAGTCGATGCGCTATTTGCGGGAACAGGGTGTAGATCATTTTGTCGAGGTGGGACCGGGCGACGTGCTGACAGGGCTGATGAAACGGATCGACAGGCAGGCCGGTCGCCAGGCGTTCATGCCCGCCCCGGCCGAGACCGGATCGTAGCGCAGGTTGTCGCGTTCCTGCGCAGGGTAAAGGCTGTTCAGAAAGGAGAAGAGGTTGTGAGCGAACAACTGCTTGCCGGTAAGGTCGCGCTGGTCACCGGCGCTTCGGGGGGGATTGGCGGGGCGATTGCTGTCGATCTGGCGGCCAACGGCGCCCGCGTCGTCGCCCATTACGGGCACAGTGCAGAGCCGGCCCAGGAAGTCGTGGCGCGCATCGTCGCTGCCGGAGGCGAGGCCGTGGCGCTGCAGGCCGACGTCAGGCAGCTTGAGGCTGCCCAGGATCTGGTCAACGCCACCCTCGAGCAGTTTGGGCAGATCGACATTCTGGTCAACAATGCCGGCACCACTCGCGACACACTGCTGATGGTGATGAAAGAAGAAGAGTGGGACACGGTACTGGACACGAACCTGAAAAGCATGTTTAATCTGTGCAAAGCTGTGCTGCGCCCCATGTTGAAGCGGCGGCAGGGTGGCCGGATCATCAACATCTCTTCAGTGGTGGGTCTGGCAGGCCAGGCCGGGCAGACGAACTACGCCGCGTCAAAGGCCGGCATCATCGGCTTCACCAAGGCGCTGGCCAAGGAGGTGGGGCCAAGGCAGATCACCGTCAACGCGATTGCACCGGGCTTCTTCCCTACCGCGCAGACTGCCGTCCTGTCTGATGAGCTGAAACAGGCGGCGCTGGATCATATCCCGCTCGGCCGGTTCGGCGAGCTGGAAGAAGTGGCCCACCTGACCACCTTCCTCGCGTCGCCCCATGCGGCCTACATTACCGGCGAGGTGATCCGCGTTGACGGCGGCATGGCGATGTAATACAAACAGGGAGTGGAGCGGCGCCAGATGCCGTCCCCTCGCAGGCGAAAGAGACGATGAACGATTACGAAGAAAGCATTGGTCGCATTGAGGTAGCCCCGGAAGTCCTGCTGACGATTGTACGCCAGGAGGTGCTCAGCGTCGAAGGCGTCAACCGCATGGCGCCGATCCCGGCCGAGGTCAGCCATCTATTCCGCCGGGCATCCCGCCAGGAAGGCGTGGTGCTCGACTACAGCGACAACCACCTCGCCTTCGACGTCTACGTCTATATGGAGCCCGACGTGAATCTGCGCGAAACAAGCCGGGCTATCCAGGTGGCAGTGATCGAAGCAATTGATAAAATGGTAGGGGTACCGGTTGAAGCCGTAAATGTACACGTGGAAGATGTCATTTACGCGCAGGGACAAACCGCTTAACATAGGCGGCCGCACCGTTGGCGGTTGGGCCGCCGGCAGGGCCGAAGCATGAAAACAAGACGCCGTGCGCGCCGGATTACGCTCGAGACCTTATATGAGTATGATCTCGTCGATCATCCTCCCTTCGAAGTGCTTGCGCGCCGCGTGGAAGACCAGCCTCTCGAAACAACCGGGTTGGAGTTCGCCCGCCGGCTGATCCAGGGGGTCATTGACTACCAGCAGCAGATGGATCGCCTTATTGCCCGCTATGCGCCGGAGTGGCCGCTCGATCAGATGGCCGTCATCGACCGCAACATCCTGCGCATGGCCATCTACGAATTCCTGATTGCCGACGAAACGCCGGTCAAAGTGGCCATTAACGAAGCAGTCGAGCTGGCCAAGACCTATGGCTCGGACAGCGCCCCACGCTTCGTCAACGGCGTGCTCGGCACCCTTGCCGACCTGGCCGAGAGCCTCCAGGCCGAGCTGCTTGGCCCGCCGGTCGAGCGGGAACAACCCCCTGCTTCCTGAGCCGGCCGGGGGCCGCCCTTATACCCATGAATGATATCTTCGGTATCGGCCTTCCAGAGCTGATCGTGATCCTGATCATCGCCGGGCTCTTCCTGGAGCCGCAGCAGATCCGCGGAATCGCCCGCACGCTGGGCCGCTTTGTGGCGCAGATGCAGGGGATCATGCTCGACTTTCGCCGGCAGATCAACACCGAGCTGGACGCCATGAACAATGCCGAAATGAAGGATGCTATTGCCGATTTGCGCCAGCTTCAGCGCGAAGTCGAGGAGCTGCGCCGGCAGGTGAATCCGCAACAGCTAATCGACGAAAGCCGGCGCGCCGCCGCCGAAGTTGAACGCAGTTTTAAGCCGCGCTCGCAGGTTCCGCCAGGAGCAGCCGGCGCGCCCGAACCCAGTCAGGCGCCGGAGCCACTGCCACGCGCCGTAGACGTTCCTGAAGATCCCGAATAATGAGTGATACTGCCGAAAAACAGCCCATCCTTGCCCACATCCACGAGTTACGACGCCGCCTCACCTGGGCTGTGGGGGCGCTTCTCGTGGGCACCATCGTGAGCTTCATCTTTGCCGAGGATCTGCTGACCTTCCTCATCGCGCCTTACGGCGCCCGGGTGCAGGCCATCAGCCCTACAGACACGATTGAGACCTATTTCAAGGTCGCTCTCGTCTCCGGCGCCATCCTGACAATGCCGATTATCCTGCTGCAGATCTGGCTCTTCGTCAGCCCGGGGCTGGAGCGTCATGAGCGCCGCCTGGTCTACATCTTCGTGCCTGCGGCCTTTGGTCTCTTCCTCACCGGCATTGTCTTCTCCTGGCTCGTGCTGCTGCCCGCCGCCATCCGCTTCCTGGCTGATTTCATGCCGGATATTTTCAACGTGGAGTGGACGGCTCCGGAGTATATCGGCTTTACAACCAGTTTCCTCTTCTGGATTGGCGTCAGCTTTGAGATGCCGCTGGTCATCTACCTGCTGGCCCGCGTCGGCCTTGTCACTGCTGCTGCCCTGCGCGAGCACTGGCGGGTAGCCGTCGTCGCCATTGCCATCCTGTCCGCAGTGATCACGCCGTCGATTGACCCGATGACGATGATGCTGACGATGGCTCCCCTCATCGTCCTCTATCTGGTCAGCATTGTGCTGGCTGTTGTCGGCGAGCGGCAGTTCCAGCGCAGCATGGCGGTGACCTGACACGGTGAGCCAGGTTCCCTGCCTGACGACGACGGGCGCGCTGGTCATGGTGCCGGCCGACGAGGTCACCTTCGGCGTGGCCGTCTACGGCATCCTCGTCGAAAACGAGCGCGTGCTGTTGCGGCGCCACCCGGAAACAGGCCTGTGGGAGCCGCCGGGCGGGCGCCTGTTCGGGCGACAGGCGCCTGAACAGGGCGTGCGCAGCCTCTTTCGCGCCCAGACGGGCCTCGTCTGCGATCCCGTGCTGCGGTTGCTGCTGGAGAGCCAGCACCGCCTGGACGAACAGGGGCAGGCCTGGGAGCTGACCGTCATCACCTACCAGCTCCAGCGCACGCGGGGTAGCACGATTACCGCACCGGCCGGCGGCGGCGAGCAGCCGCTCTGGATACCGCTGGACGAGCTGCAACGCGAACAGATGCAGACAGGTTACGATGCCATCCAGATCGCCCGGCGCGAGACACCGGGCGGATTTCTGTTCCCGACAGTCGAGTAGTTGACAGCCAATTTGCCGGGTGCTATGATCGAGCAATCATGATCGCACAGCAGATTGCTTCGCGCTTTTTCTTTATGGGCCAGACCACAGCCGCGTACGACGGCGGTTCGTTGTCGCCATAGAAAAAGCAGGCAACGAAACGAGGACGAGAAGACGCGGCACGGGCGCCGCGTCTTTTTTGTTTTAACCGGCGCTATGGTATCCTTTTGCGTCGGCAATCGAGAGGTGATGGTATGACGACCGTTATGGCAGAACTGGACGAGCTTCACGCCCTATCGCT
>JAAYYY010000296.1 GCA_012515125.1 Chloroflexota bacterium | reverse complement strand
TTCAGCTCAACGTAGACGTTCTCGCCTTTGACCTGCACCGACAACACCCGGCTGACGGCGCCGGTGTCTGTGGGCGTGCCCTTGTACTCGCGATAGTTGAAGTCCGGCTCGGCGCGGGCCAGGGCGCCAAAGACGACCCGCGCATCGGCGATATCGAGAAAATGAGCCGTGTGCTGAATGAGCCCGCGTTGGCGCTCATAGGTTCCAGCAAAGAGGCGTATCTTGCCTATACCCAGGGCGTCTTCTACGTGCAGGAAACGCGATTGGGTCATGTGCGAATGGATGCGCACTCTGGTGAGGGAAGGGTGAATAGACATGGCGTCTCCTTTATGCATTTCGCATAGTATTACGAAGTGATGAAGTGAACCGATACCTCATACCCGGCGACTGTGCGCAGGGCGCGGGCAATGAGGGGATGCAGGCGGTGGGCGAGCCACTCCTGCGCGTACTGGTTACGCACGGCGACGGTCAAAGAGAGGGGCGTGCTGGCTTCGGGGATGGCGAAGCTGCCCAGCAGCCACTGGTTGAACGCGGCTCTGGTCATCTGCAGCCGCAGCTCTTCCAGAGCCGTCTGCCATAGTTCTTCTGCTGTGAAGGGTAGGGGAGACAACGGGCGCTGTAGATATAGAGCCAGCAAGTACGCAAGGATGTCGGCGCAGTAGCGGCCGTCACCAGGGCCGGCGTTCGTGGTCGGCGGCCAATCATTACAGGAGCAGGCCAGTCCGGATGGCGTAGGGGAGATGGCATGGAAGCGCTGCTCGGCCGGGAGTCTGGCCAGGGCCAGTTCTCGCGCCTCGGCCGGGGCCTCATAAATACTATCGGCGCGCGCTAGCTCAGCGGCAACCTCCAGAGCAGGATGGAGAGACGGCCACCGCCGGCCGGCCCTCTCTATTGCCGGATCGATTTCTTTTCCGCTATCATCAACGGCGACCGGCTGAAACAGGAGGCGCGGCAGGATGCTGCGCGGATCAGTCAGCGTTTGCATGATCATTCAACCTTCTCGGATACCAACAGGAAACAGGCAGCCTATGAACATGACTGAGGTGGCCGATAGGCTCCAGGCAGCAGTCGAGGCCGGCCATGTGCTGGGCCTGTCCCTGGCCGTCGTTCAGAACGGCGCGATTGTCTTCAACCACGGCTATGGGCGGACGGCAGCCGACGAGACAGGCTCGCCCGTTACGCCGGACACCCTCTTCGCCTATGGCTCCATCGGCAAGACGATCTGTGCAACGCTCGTCCTCCGGCTGGTTGAGCACGGGCTGCTGGATCTCGACCGGCCGCTGGCAAGCTATCTGCCGCGCCTCGCCTTCAGCGACGAGACGGCCGGGAAGCGGCTGACGCTGCGCCACGTCCTCAGCCACACGACCGGGCTGCCCGCCGCCGGGCGCGAGTATGGGCCGCAAGGCCCTGGCCTCCTGCAGCAGGTGATTGAAGACGAGATCCCGCACTATCCCTTTCTGGCTGAACCGGGCGTGCTCCACTTCTACAGTAACACGGCCTTCTGTCTTGCCGGCTATGCCGCCGAAGTGGTCGCCGGGGCGCCCTATGACCAGCTCGTGCGCGAATGGGTGTTCGAGCCGCTGGACATGGCCGGCGTGACGTTTGCTCCGCCCGGCGCGAACACCGGCCGGCTGGCTCTGCCTCACGAGGCCACCAACGAGGCCCTCCGGCCCATTACCCGCCTGCCGGCCAACGACGCCGGCCATCCTTCGAGCTTCGCCTACGGCACAGCGCGAGACCTGGCCCATCTGGCCCTTGTCCACCTGGAGCAGGGCCACTTTCAGGGCCGGCCGTTCCTCGCGCCCCGTCTGCTGGCCGAGATGCACCGCCAGCAGGCAAGCCGGCACATCGCGGGCGTCGCCCATCCCCTGGCCTACCTCAGCAGCGGTTACGGGCTGGGCCTCATGACGGGCTACTATCACGGCCAGCGCGTGCTGCGCCACGGCGGGATGACCCTGAGTTACAACTGCTTCTTCGAGCTACTCCCCGACGAGCGTGCCGGTTTTGTCCTGCTGACCAATGCCTCTGAGGAAGATCCGCTGATGGAGCTGGTCGCCTTTCTCTACGACCAGCTCCTCGGCCGGCCGCATCGTGGGCCTGTCCCTGTGCCAGCCCTCGAACCGTACACAGACGGCGAGGAGACGGCGCGCTGGCCTCTGTACGAAGGGGCCTATCTCAACGTCGAGTGGGGCGCTATGGTGGAGGTACGGCGTTCAGGCGCTGAGCTGTTGCTGGACCGAGAGGGTGAAGAGCTGGCGCTGACAGCCATTGCTCCCGGCCGCTATGTCGCCGCGCTGCCGTCGGGCTCCCGCCTGCCCGTCGCCTTCCTGGACAACGGCGTCACGCCGGCCGGCCATATGGTCCTGGCCGGCGAGCCGTACCAGCGCTTTGAAAAAGCTGCGCTATCTGTTGAGCCGGCCGGCCTGGCGGCTTTCGCCGGCAGCTACCGCGACCCGTACAACACAAACGCCGCCGAGATGCTCCATCTGGAAATCGTGGATGGCCGTCTGTGTCTGCGCGAGGGCGACGGTGAGGCGTTAGCCTGCGAGCCGCTTGGGGGATTGGCATACCGCTGCGAGCTGGGCTTCTTTGAGCTACGAAACGCCGCTGACGATACAGGCCCGCTACTGGTGTGGGGACGGGCCACCCGTTATAGGCGGGTGAGCTAGAGGATTCTGCACGGCGGGTGGAAACCGCTCACCTGGAAGGCAGCTGGTTCAGCAGCACCCGCGGTCGGGGAACGGGCGGCGCTTTGGCCTCGCCATCTTCTTCCTTCTCGGGCTTCGGGCGCGGGGTGGGGACGCCTGGTCCGGCGCCGTTACTCTGCCCATTGGGGCTGCCGGGAAGAGCGGAACTGTCGTCTCCGTCCCGCCTTGCTGGCGTCGTCCGGCCGTCGGCGTCAAAGGCCAGCATCTGCTGCGATACATGCTGTGGGGCAGCTTCCGGCATTGTGACTGTCGCGGCCGGCGACTCCTCGTCGATGGCAGCTTCGACCACGTCGTCCAGCAGTTCATACTCCCCAATCATCGCATTCGCCTGGCGGATGCCGGCATTGGCCTCGGCGAAGGCCTGCTGCAGGCTGGGCGCTTCCAGCTGCGTCTCGCCGGTGACGATGCGGGCGAGCGTGGTGACGATATCGTTGCCCGTGATTTCGTCCAGCTCGGCCAGGCTGTCGTCGGCCACCGTGTCGCCGTTGACGCGCAGGGCGGCGGCGACCTTGGCCGCCACCAGGTAGAGAGCGTCGGTCTGGATGGTGTCGCTGTAGGCGAAGTAGTAGACCTTCACCGGCCGGGTCTGCCCGATGCGCCAGGAGCGGCGGCTGGCCTGCAGGACGGTGTAGACGGAGTAGTGCGGCGACATCCAGACGATGGTCGGGAAGTCCAGCAGGTCGATGCCCGTCTCCACCTTCTTGGGGTGGGTGATGATGACGTCCACGCCGGCGGCGACCTGCTTCTCCACCCAGCCCTCGCGCTTGTTCGGCGCGGCGCGCAGGATGGCTGCCCTGACGCCCGCCTCGGCGAGCAGCCCCTTCCACTCCGGCTGGATGTCCAGGGTGTCGGTCTGCAGGCAGAGGAGGAGCACGCGCCGGCCCTGCGCTTTCTCCTCGAGGATGAGGTCGACGATGGCCTGCTCTTTGGGGCCGCGGAACTCCTCCGGCAGGCCGGGCACGGAGGCGACCACTCGGCCGGTACGCGGGCAGCGCACGACCTTGGCCCGCCGCGGCGAGTCGGGCCAGAAGAGCAGGGCGTGCAGGTAGCCCGCCAGCAGCGACTTGTCGCCGCGCACCAGCCGCTCGACCAGCTCGGCCTTGAGGTCGGCTTTCAGGGACTCATAGAGCAGCGCCTGCTCGGCGGCCATGGGCACCTCGACCGGGATTTCACTGTACTCGGGCAGCGGAAAGCCCATGTCGCCCAGGGAGAGGAAGACGGCGCGGTTGAGGAGCCAGGGCAGCATCGCCGGGCTGCCGCCGGGCAGCTCCTTGTAGCGGATGTTCGAGCGGCTGTTGGCGGTCTGCCGGCCGTCCTCGTCCAGCTTCCTGGTCTCGATGCGCTGCAGGATGCCGTAAGCCGAGACCCAGTCGCGGTGGCGGATGCGCCGCCGGCCGGTCGCCTGGCCGTCGGTGTAGGCGCCGGTCATCTCCGGGGAGAGGCGGTAGAGCAGGTGGAAGATGCTGGAGGCCTTGCCGCCGTAGACAGTGCCGGTCAGGCCGACGACCTTCTGCGCCGCCTGGGCCAGGTGGTGCATGGCGTAGCCCTGGTCGCTGTCAATGCCCTTGTACTGGTGCACCTCGTCGACGATGAGCAGGTCGAGC
Source organism: Chloroflexota bacterium (assembly GCA_012515125.1). Classification (GTDB taxonomy): domain Bacteria; phylum Chloroflexota; class Anaerolineae; order Promineifilales; family Promineifilaceae; genus JAAYYY01. The sequence continues at coordinate 982 of JAAYYY010000296.1, read as the reverse complement.
CGGCCGCGCGCCCGGTGTTTGATGTAGCCCGCGAGCGGCGTCCTGGCGTAGCCGAAAGTGTCACTAACCCTGGAGCCGGACCAGTAGCTCAGCTCGCGTTCTGGTATCTCGCCGTGCTGCGACAGGTAGCCGCGCAGCAGCCGCTCGCGCCCGGCATAGAGCCGGAAGCTGCCCTGCTCCTGGCTCTCGCTGCGCCGGCGGGTGAACTGGAACAGAGGTTGGCGACATTGGGGGTTGTCGCAGAAGCGGCGGGCGCTCTTCAGCTCCTGGGTCGCCAGCGGCGCGCCGCTCGAGTACTGCTGGGCGCCGCAGACCGGGCAGCGCACGCCCCGCAGCTGCAGGAAGGCCGCCTGCCGCTCGCTCAGGCGCCAGCCGCCTTCCTCCTGCGGCAGCTTTGCCGCGGAGACGACGCTGCCCCACGGCCGGCGCACGTCGCCGTAGCCGCCCGACCCGTAGTTGTGCCCGGCCGGACCGCCGTAGTCGTAGGCATGCTCCCAGCCGGAGGCGCTGCGCGCCGTCGTCTGCTTGAGCACACCGACCACCGGCCGGCCGTCTCTGCGCGCGGCGAAGAAGCGGTCAACATCGCCGGGTGTCTTGAGGTGCATGGTCGCCGCTTTGGGCCAGACCGCCTTGATTTCCCGCCGCCACTTGTCCACCAGATGAGGTGGGCAGAGGACGATGGTGCGGGCCGCCTTCCGGCCGGCGGCGACGGCTGCAGCCAGACTCGTCTTCCCAGTCCCCATTTCTCCCACGACGAGGGCATCCCGCTCCGTCTGCAGCCGGGTCAGCACGGCCGCGGCGGCGTGTTTCTGCGCCGGCAGCAGCCCCGTCCGACCGTTCATGCCGGGGATGGGGCGCTCCTTGCTCAGCCGGCCGAGCAGCGGACCGTAGCCGTTCAGGTCGAAGCGGTAAGCCGGAGGATAGTCGCCGGCGACGATGGCCGTGAGTTTGCCAATCCAACGCGTCAGAAACTGCTCCAGGG
>JAAYYY010000295.1 GCA_012515125.1 Chloroflexota bacterium | reverse complement strand
CCGGTGAGCCGGCCCATCACCTCCGCCAGCCGGCCGCTCTCGATGCCTTCCAGAAAGAGCGCGCTCTCCAGCTCCATCCACACCAGGAGCTGCTCCGGCCGGAAGAAGGGGTGGAGGTTAATCAGGCTCTGGATATCCAGGCACATCTCGTCGCTCGCGTGCACGGGCACGAGCCCCACAAAGAGCTGATTGCCCGCCAGCGCCAGCTCCTGCTTGCTGCTCCCGGCCGGGAAGAGGAAGTCGACGGCCAGGTCGTCGACAACGAGGACGTGCCCCTTATCCTGCCCGCCGGCGTGCAGGCAGGTGACCTCGAAGCGCCGCGTATGAAGCAGCTCCCGGCGATGGCGCTCGTCAAGCTCCAGCCGGCCGGCCAGCCGCTCGACGAAGGTGCGGCTCACGAGCCCGCAGCCGTCCCAGAGCCGGCCGTCCAGCTCGGGGCTGTGCTCGATGGCCACCCCCGCAGCATCGAAGAAGCCCCAATAGCGGTAGGGGCGCATGACGCGGCTGAGCCGTTTGGAGAGCGTGTAGCCGCCGCGCGCCATGGAGAGGACCAGGCCGGAGCGGGCCAGGAACGTCTCCGTGTCCATGCCGGGCACGTGCAGGTCAAGGACTTTGTCGTCCTTCACCCAGCGCAGGGTAGGCGAGGGCGCGTCGTAGATGGCATGCATCTGCCCGGCGTCGCCGCCTGACCTGCGGTCAGGTAACGGCCGGGAGACGATTGCCCACTTCAGCTCAGGCGGTAGGAACGGGTAGGCCATACCGCCGAGGTCGTCGTCATAGCGGATTTCTGTCTGACGGGTCACGAGATTCCTCCTGTTGGGTAACCATGGGTTAAAAAGAGAGGGTGGCTCCCCTCCCGGCTAGAACGAGTAGCGCTCGACGAACAGCCCCGGCCGGCGCACCTGCTCCTCGCCGAGGCAGACCATCAGGCCAACGGTCACGCGGCCCCAGGGCGTCCTGAGTTGCAGGCTGATGCTGGCGTCGACGTGGTCGAGGACGAAGCAGTCGTTGACCGCCAGGTGCAGCGGGCCGATGCGGGCCGCATAGCTGTCCTCGGTTGAGCCGTGGTATTCGGCGTAATCGCGGGCCAGCCGACAGGCGATGAGGCGCCGGACCAGGGCGTAGAACTGCTGGGATACTCTGTTGCTGAACATGGGTTTCCTCCTGATACGAACGGGACAACGGAAACAAAGAGGGCCGGAACCGCCTGACGACAGTCCCGGCTGGACGAATACAGAGGCAGGCATCGCTATGAGCGCTCCCGCAGCCAGGCGGCGGCCGCTCTGACCACCTCACCGTGACAGGGGCCGGGCGCGCAGTAGCAGACGAGCACGCTCTCCTCCGTGACGGCGGCCAGCGCCCGCAGAACGTCCGGGTTCCCGTCCTGAATCTGCTGCCACAGCCAGCGCCGGTAGTGGGGTAGGGTGGCGCCGCGCTCGCCCCCGAAGTCGCACGGGCGATAGGGATTCGCGAGCGGCGAGGCTGCCAGTTGCGCCCCCGGGTTGGTCCGGCCGATGTACAGCCAGCGGTTGCTGAAGGCCCGGTCGAGCGCGGCGACCGACCCGTACTGCCTGAAGTTGACGACAGGGCACATGGGTCTACTCCCCCTGGAACGTTTTGCCCAGCTTGCGCATGACGCGGATGGCCACGCCCCACTCGTCGAGGGCGCAATCTCCCCTATGCTCCACCCACTCTCCGGCGCCGTTCTGCGCCTTGCCCCGCTTCTTCCCCGGCAGTGTGCGCTGCCCCGGCTTGAGGTAGACGGCCTTCTGCGGATCCAACTTCTCGGACATGATCTTCCTCCTGAACACTGAAGGTGAGTAAACGAAATGGGCCGGCCGGACGTCTTGTGAACGTCCAACCGGCCCTTTCTCGCCCGGCCTACAGCCGCAGGCTGTCCTGACGGGGCATACCAGGAGGCTGCTCAGTTTCCTGCCACTTTTCACGGGGACACGTTATGTGTGCCGGTAGCTCACATGCTCGCGATATCGCGACAAAAAGAGTGGAATGTTCTGCACGCTGTCGAGCAGTGAAAAGGAACAACACGGCTTCCAGACCGCCGATCCGCCCCCACGACTGCTTGCACCACCGGCGAAGATGACCGACACTCTCCGCGGCAGGTTCCGGCCGCCCTTTAGAGCTCTCAACGACGATGACCCTCACCCACCTCCACGTCCACTCCCACTTCAGCCTTCTCGAAGCTACCACCAGCCTCGAGGCATTGGTTGGGCGCGCTGCCGCCGAGGGCATGACCCATCTCGCATTAACCGACAGTTTCGCCCTTTACGGCGCCGTTGCCTTCCGCCGGCTCTGCCGCGAGGCGGGTATCCACCCGATCACCGGCATGACCGTGAGCGTCGCCGACCCGCTGCTGCCCCGGCCGGCCCTGCTCGTGCTGCTGGCGACCGGCCCGGAAGGCTACCGCTCCCTCTGCCACCTCTCCAGCCATGTCCAGGGACACGCGGACCGCGAGGAGCGGCTGCGGCGTGGCCTGACCTGGGAGATGCTGGCTGCGCACCGCGAGGGACTCATCGCTCTGGACGGCGGCCTCGCGGGCTGGGCGGCGCGTTTTCTGCAGCAGGACGCTGCAGCGGCCGCCGGCGCATACCTGGACCGGTTTGCCAGTGTCTTTCCCGACGGCTACGTGTCGCTGGAGCTGCAGCGTCCAGGAGATGACATGCTGGCTGCGCGGCTTGCCGCGCTCGGCCGGGCGCGCGGCCTCGAGGCGGTTGCCGTGCAGCCCGTCTACCAGCTGGCGCCGGGGGAAACTGAACAGCGCCGCCTGCTGCAGGCCATCGACCGCAACTGCCTCCTCGAGGAGGTGTCGCTGCCGCCAGAGCGCTGCTGGCTCTCACCCGCCGAGATGGCCCGGCGCTTTGCCGCTTTTCCCGAAGCCCTGGCGCGTACCGGGGAGATAGCCACCCGCTGCGGGCCGGCGCTACCTGAGGGCAGCTCTATCTGGCCGGCGCTCGATCTGCCGCGCCCCGCCGCGGAGGAGCTGGCCCGCCAGGCCGAAGAGGGGCTACGCACCCGCTATCCGGCCGGTGGTGAGGACGCCGCGGCGCGCCTCCAGCAGGAGCTCGCGGCCATCAACCGTCACGGCTTTGCGCCGCTCTTTCTGGTGGTTGCCGACATCGTGCGCTTTGCGAAAGAAGCGGGTATTCCCGTGAGCACGCGCGGCAGCGTCGCCAACTGTCTCGTCGCCTACTGCCTGGGCATTACCGGCGTCGACCCGCTGGCCCACGACCTGCTCTTCGAGCGTTTTCTGAACCCGGCCCGGGCCAGCCTGCCGGATATCGACCTCGACTTCTGCTCGCGCCGCCGCGCCGAGGTTCTGGCCTACGTGCGCCGCACTTACGGGGAGGACCGCGTCGCGCTTGTCGCCACGGTGACCACGCTGCAGCCGCGCTCGGCCGTACGCGAGACGGCCAAGGCTTTCGGCTACGACGAGGCGAGCATGAAGCGCCTCGCCCGCCTGCTGCCGCACGGCTGGCATCCCGACCCGCGCCGCCGCTCGGGGCGCACGCTGGACGATGTTCTGGCAGAGGTGACTGATGCCCGCGACCGGGCCACGCTGGCTGCCGCCTTTGCCCTCGTCGGCCAGCCCCACCACCTGAGCGTGCATCCCGGCGGTCTGGTTATCGCGCCCGGCCCGCTGGCGAGCGTCGTGCCCGTGCAGATAGCGCCCAAAGGTTTTCTCATCACCCAGTATGACCATCACGACGTGGAAGCCATCGGCCTGCCCAAGCTCGACCTCCTGGGCATCCGGGCACTGACCGTGCTGGCCGACGCGACCGCCCGCATCCAGGCGGACGACCCCACCTTCTCGCTTGAGGGTATTCCCGAGGCGGATGAAGTCACGGCCCGTCTGCTCGCCGCCGGGGAGACCGTCGGCGTCTTCCAGTGCGAGTCGGAGGGGGCGCGGCGCACGCTGCGCCAGCTACAGGCACGCAGCGTCGCCGACCTGGCGGTGGCCAATGCCTTTTTCAAGCCCGGCCCGGCTACCGGCGGTATGGCTGCGGCCTTCATCCGCCGCTACCGCGGGGACGAAGCAGTCTCCTACCTGCACCCGGCACTTGAGCCCATCCTGGCGCCGACAAAGGGCGTGCTTCTCTTCCAGGAGCAGATCCTGCGCCTGGCGCGGGAGATTGCCGGCCTGAGCTGGGCGCAGGCCGACCACCTGCGGCGAGGGATGACGCAGTTCGCCCCGGCGGAGATGGAGGCCATCGCCGCCGAGTTCCGCGACGGCTGCCGCGCCGGCGGGCTGAGCGGCCGGCAGGCAGCGACCCTCTGGGAGCAGGTTGCGGCCTTCGCCGGCTACGGCTTCAACCAGGGCCACGCCACCGCCTATGCTGCCGTTAGCTACCGGTCAGCCTACCTCAAGGCTCACTACCCGGCCGTCTTCCTCTGGGCGCGCCTGCTGAACGCCGGGGGCTTCTTCCACCCGGCTGTTTATCTCGCCGAGGCGGTGCGGCTGGGCTGCAGGGTGCGGCCGCCGCACGTCAACGCCAGCAGCCGTCGCGTCACACTCACGAAGGAGGGTGGGGTGCCCACGGTGTGGCTGGGGTTGGGGCGGGTGCGCGACCTGCGCCGGACTGCCATCCGGGCTATCCTGCGCGAGCGACCGTTCAGCAGCGTCCGGGACCTCGCGGCGCGCGTCCCCCTGCAGGAGAAAGAGCTGCGCCACCTCATCCAGTGCGGGGCGCTGGACGGGCTGGGCGCGAGCCGCGCCGCGATGCTGGCGGAGGCGGCTGAGATGGCCCGCGCCGGTAGCACCCTGCAGATGGCCTTCGCCTTTGGCGCCCCCGACGTGCCTGCGGAGACGCCGGCCGAGCGGCTGGCCTGGGAACAGCGCCTTCTCGGCCAGCCGGTCAGCGTGCACCCGCTCGCGCTGCTCCCTCCCATGGAGGGCCTGACCCCGCTGCACGCGCTGCCGCAGACGGCCGGGAAGCGTGTGAGCGTGCGCGGCGTGCGCCTGCCGGGGTGGACGGGCGCGCCCGGCTTCTACCTGGCCGACGAGGAGACTTTCGTCCGCGCCCGGAGTGACGGCCCGGCACCCACGGCCTGGCAGCCGCTGCAGCTGACCGGCCGCTGGCGGACTGACGCCTGGGGCGGGGGCTGGCTGGAGGTCGAGGCGAGTCGTGAGGCGGGCGCGTAATGAGCAGAAAGCAGATAAGGGCGGGGGGTAGCGCCTATCCGGCCACAGCAATGGTGTGGTTCTCGAACCAGGCGGCAATCGCCTCGAGAGCTGACCGTTCGTTCACGACCTAGAGTGTTCCCCTTTCCAGCTCTTCGTTGGTGGTTTGCAGCCGGCGGTCGTTTTGGAGGAGGAACAGGGCGATCGCCGTGATGGCCGTGCGCTTGTTGCCGTCTACAAAGGGATGATTCTGCGCCAGCGATTCCATGAGCGCAGCCCCTTTCTGGAACAGGCTGGCGTATAGGTCTACGCCGTCGAACGTGGCCTGAGGTCGGGCAACCGCTGCTTGCAATAGCCCCAAATCGAGCACGCCGTGTTCGCCGCCTGTCACGTCGATCAGGCGCGCATGAATAAAGAGGATCTGCTGCGCGCTGAGATAGACGGTCATTTGCCCAGGGCTTTGAGCGCCGGCCTGTAGCGGTCAATGAAATCATCCAGCTGCCGGGCAAAGGTCGGATCGATATCGGCCAGCCCAGCGCGTAGGGGTTCGATGATAATGCGGCCGCTCTCGTCGTCGATTATGACGTGGACTTCGCTGCCTTCTTGGAGACCCAGGTTCAGCAGCGATTCTCTGGGCAAGGAAATGACCAGGCTGTCGCCCATTTTTAAGATTCTGCCTTTCATATTGACCTTATCTGTCCAGACACCGTTTGCATAAGCGAAGTTAACGCACAGAGGCAGGGGATGGTAACGCAAACCCAGACAGCAGAGAAGCGAGCGCAACAATTTGGAAAGGCTCGGCCAGAGCGGATCACAAACCGGGGTCATTACAGCCTTCCTTAAGAATTTTGCTTTTTAGAAGTTTAGACTATAATAGTTACGACTTCTAAAAATTCAGGATTGGGCTATGTTCGTAGACCGGCAGGCGGAATTGTCATTTTTAAACCAGATCTTGAGCCGCAAGCGGCCCGGGCCGGGCCAGCTCATTCTGCTCTACGGGCGGAGACGCGTCGGGAAAACGGCCCTGCTACGCCAATGGGCGGCGCAGAGCGGCCTGCCCACGACCTATTGGGTCGCCAACAAAGAGTCTGCCGCGTTGCAGCGGCGCAGCCTGTTTGCGGCGCTCATGGCGATGCCCGAGGACCAGGCGACGCCCTTTGATAGCTGGCCCGCTCTCTGGCAGTGGCTGGCCCCCCGGCTGGCCGCGGAAGACAGGCGGCTCCTGATCCTCGACGAAATACCCTACGCCTCGGAAAACGATCCGGCGCTGCTGTCGGCGCTACAGCACGCGTGGGACGCTCATCTGGCCGATTCCCATATCGTCCTGGTCCTCTGTGGCTCCCACGTGAAGACGATGGAGTCGATCATGCACCAGCAGTCGCCACTTTTCGGCCGCCTGACCGGCCAGTGGCACCTCCAACCTCTTCCGTACCACGCCCTGTCTGCGTTCTTCCCCGGCTGGTCGTTAGAAGAGCGGGTGGCCCTGTACGCGATTGTCGGTGGTGTCCCCGCCTACCTGGAATGGCTCGACCCTGACCTGTCGCTGGTCGACAACATCCGGAATGTCATTCTCTCCCCCGGCAGTATGTTCATGGCCGAGCCACGTATGCTCCTCTACGACGAGGTGCGCGAGCCCGACACGTATCTGTCGGTGCTGGCGGCCATCGCTAACGGCCATCACAGCCAGGGCCAGATTGCCAGCGCCTGCCTGATGGGCAGCGAGAGTCTCAGTTACTATCTGGCCCGGCTGCAGGAGCTCAACCTGGTCGAACGCCGCCTGCCGGCGACCCTGACCGCCGCACAGCGCCGCCGCTCCAAGAGCGGCCGCTACCATCTGACTGACCCCTATTTCCGCTTCTACTTCCGTTTCCTGGCACCCCACCAACAGTCGCTGCTCCGGCCGGAGGAAACGCTGAACCACATCAAGAAGGAGCTACGCGCCTTCGTCGGTCTGGCCTTTGAACAGCTGGTGCAGCAGTGGCTGGCAACCCGGCCGGAAGGGCTCCCGTTCAGGCCAGAGTCCATCGGCTCGTACTGGGAGCGCAACGTGCAGGTAGATGCGGTGGCCGTGAGCTGGCAGGCGAAGGTGCTGCTGCTGGGCGAGTGCAAGTGGGGTGAGGGTCCGGTAAGCCGGTCGACGATACGCGAGCTCCTGGAGCGCAAAGCGCCGCGAATCACCAAGAACCTAGGCGAGGATTGGACGCTGCACCACGCCTTATTCGCCCGCGAGGGCTTTACGGATGCGGCGGCCACGTTGGCCCGCGAGCACGATGTGCTGCTCGTCGACGCTGCCCAGATTGATGCCGATCTCCACCGGGCAACCGAGGGCACTGCCGCGTAACACCCTCTGACAGGGCCAGGCCACCGGAAAACAGTCAGGCTCGTTGGCCAGGTTTCCAGAACCACCACGCCTGCGCTCCGCTCACGGCCATCACCAGCGCGTATTTGCCGCCGCTGGATAGCTCCAGCGCTTGCGGCTCGTCGTAAATATTCAGGCGGACGAACCCTTCCTGGCCCTCGGCGGCCGCACGCAGGCTTTCGGCGCTGACGACGATGGAAACAGACGGCTGGCCCAGGGGCAGCGCGCCGGCAAAGGGCGGGAGCTCGCCCTCTTTCTCGACTCGCAGCTCGCCATCTTCGCCGGCCGTGACCCGGCCGCGCCGGCCGGTCGCCAGGTCCAGAGCATGCAGCACGTAGCCGTTGGTGGCCCACAGCTGCTCGCCGTCGCTATAAACGTGACCGAGGCGCTCGTCGTCTTGCGCGGTCGCTTTCTTCAGCCAGTCCAACCATTTGGCAATTGTCTCTTTCATCGGGTACCTCTCAGCACTTCTTCTTAAGCGCCGCGTTCAGGAAGCGGCGGATCGCGTTGATTTCATCGAGGGTGGGATCAGGATAGCCCAGGGACCGGGCCATCGCCAGCAGACTCTGGGCGTACGGCGTCGGGTCGTAGCCCTGGGAAAAGCCCGCGCCGTAGAGCTTCAGGTTCTTCTCAATGACGGCCTTCTGCTCCGGCGTAGGGCACTTGGGGTCGATGACGATGGTTTTGGGCGCGACGTCCAGCCCGGGCAGCGATAGCTGGGTAATCTTGCGGGCAAAGAGCAGGACGAGAGCTGCGACGACTGCAGCCAGCAGCAGCCATTTCCAGAACCGGCTGCGGCGGACCGGGTGCAGGGGAATCGAATCAGACATACAGTGCCTCCTGAAAAGCAAAGCGCCCGCCTGACGGATGGACCATCAGGCGGGCGCCAGTTTGGGATAAAGTTGACGAGGGTGGGGGAAATCAGTGCACGGCAGCGTGCCGCCGGTAGTAGCTCTGCAGCGCAGCGCGGGACGCGGGCGCTGTTTGCTTCTCGGCCAGGAACTGGCGAAAGGTCTGGATCTCGGCGCTGTTCGTCTCGTCAACCGGCGCGCCGTCTGCGTAGCGCAGTGGTGGGGCGGGCTGAGGCGCATGGCCATTACCCGGAGCGAACAGCTCTTCGGCCGTCTGGCGGGCCAACTCAACTGAGCCGGCTTTCATCGATAGCTGCTCCTGGCCACCACCCTGGGTGTCGCTGCCCGATTCAAGCGGCGCTTCAGGCCCACCACTGGCACGTGTGCTGTGGGCCGCTTGCCTTGTGGCGGCCTCGTCTGGTTGCAAAGCGATAACGCCAGCGCCGCGACCATTTTCGGTGCCGTCGCTCGTTGCGGGCACGACCTGGTAAGGCAGGGGCTGGCCGATGGCATCCCGGTATTCGAGCATTTGCATCACGTCCCAGGCGCGCAGATAGGCGAGTATGGCTGCCCCCAGACGCCGCGCCTCGTACAGCTTGAGGCCGACGTTCACCTCGACGGTCGCCCTGCCGGCCGGCGTCACGGCGCCGGTGGGCGTCAGCTTGCCCGGACCGCACTTCAGCTCGACGTAGACGTTGTCGCCCTTGACCTGAATGGAGAGCACGCGGCTGACGGCGCCGCGGTCGGTCGGCGTGCCCTTGTATTCGCGATAGCTGAAGTCGGGTTCGGCGCGAGCCAGGGCGCCAAAGACCACCCGCGCATCGGCGATGTCGAGAAAGTGGTGACCGTGCTGCTCGAGCCCTGCGCCGCGACGGTACGTACCGGCGAAAAGGCGGATCTTGCCGATTCCAAGGGCATCTTCGACGTGGAGGAAGCGGGATTGGGTCACGTGGCTGTGGATTCGGACTCGTGAAAGAGAGTGTAGGATAGACATGGTGACTCCTTGAGCTGTTTCGCATAGTATTACGATACGACAAAACGAACCTGCACTCGATAACCGGCAACGTTGGTCAGGGTGCGGCTGATGACCGGGTCCAGGCGGTGGGTGAGCCATTCTTGCGCGTACCGGTTACGCACAACCACGGTCAGGGAGAAGGGCGTGCTGGCTCCGGGAACGACGGCGCTGCCCAACAGCCATTGGTTGAACGTGGCCCTGGTCATTTGCAGACGCAGCTCTTCCTGAGTCACTTGCCACAATTCATCAGGAGCATAGGGAAGGGCTGAGAACGGCCGCTCAAGATACAGAGCCAGCAGGTAGGCGAGGATGTCGGCACAGTAGAGGCCGTCACCGGGTCCGGCGTACACGGGCGGCGGCCAGCCGTCACAGGTGCAGGCCAGGCCGGTAGGAGAGGGAGAGACGGCGCGGAAGGCCCACCCGACCGGGAATCTGACCAGCGCCAATTCGGAAGCCCCGGCCGGCGTCTCGTAGACGCCGCCTGCGCTCACGAGCTCGGCAGCGCCCTCGAGCGCGGGTTGAAGGACCGGCCAGCGCCCGGCGGCTCTCTCTATTGCCAGAACGACTTCATCGCCGCTATCATCGACGGGGACCGGCTGAAACAGAAGGCGCGACAGGATGCTGAGCGGGTCAGTCAGCGTTTGCATGATCATTCAACCTTCTCGAATACCGATAGGAAACAGGCGTCATATGAACACGATTGAGGTGGCAGATAGGCTCCAGGCAGCAGTCGAGGCCGGTCATGTACTGGGCCTGTCACTGGCCATCGTCCAGAACGGCGCGATTGTCTTCAACCGCGGCTACGGGCGGACGGTAGCAGTCGAGACAGGCGTGCCCGTTTCGCCGGACACTCTCTTCGCCTACGGATCCATAGGCAAGACGGTCTGCGGGGTCCTGGTGCTGCGTCTGGTGCAAGCAGGTCTGCTGGACCTCGACCGGCCGCTGGTCACCTATCTGCCGCGCCTCGCCTTCAGCGACGAGCAGGCCGGGAAGCGGCTGACGCTGCGCCACGTGCTCAGCCACACGACGGGCCTGCCCGCTGCCGGGCGAGAGTATGGGCCGCAAGGCCCTGGCATCCTGCAACAGGTGATTGAGGACGAGATCCTGCACTATCCCTTTCTGGCCGAACCCGGCGCGCTTCACCTTTATAGCAACACAGCCTTCTGTCTTGCCGGCTATGCAGCTGAAGCGGTCACCGGGGTACCCTATGACCGCCTCGCGCGCGAATGGGTGTTCAAGCCCCTGGCAATGGAGAGCGTTACGTTTGACCCTCCTGCCGCCAGCACGGGCCGGCTGGCTCTGCCACACGAGGCGCGCGACCAGACCCTGCAGCCGATCGCCCGCCTGCCGGCCAACGACGCCGGCCATCCTTCAAGCTTCGCCTACGGCACGGCGCGAGACCTCGCCCATCTGGCCATCGTTCACCTGGAGCAGGGCCACTTTCAGGGCCAGCCGTTCCTCGCGCCCCGGTCGCTGGCCGAGATGCACCGCGAGCAGGCGAGCCGGTATATCGCCGGAGCCGCCCATCCCCTGGCTTATGTCAGCAGTGGCTACGGGCTGGGCCTCATTACGGGCCACTATCACGGCCATCGTGTGCTGCGCCACGGCGGCATGACCCTGAGTTACAACTGCTTCTTCGAACTGCTCCCCGACGAGCGTTTCGGCTTTGTCCTGCTGACCAACGCCTCGGAGGAAGAGCCGCTGATGGAGCTGGTCGTCTTTCTCTACGACCAGATGCTCAGCCGGCTGCATCGGGGGCTCGTTCCCGTGCCAGCCCCTAAGCCCTACACGGACAGCGAGGAGACGGCACGCTGGTGCCTGTACGAGGGCGCCTATCACAACGTCGAGTGGGGCCGTATGGCGAAGGTGCGGCGTTCCGGCGACGAGTTGCTGCTGCATCGGAGGGGTGAAGGCGAAGAGCTGGCGCTGAAGGCTATCGCTCCCGGCCGGTATATCGCCGCGCTGCCGTCGGGCTCCCGCCTGCCTGTCGCCTTCCTGGGTGACGGTGCTGCGCCGGTCGCCCATATGATTCTAGCGGGCGAGCCCTATCAGCGCCACATCCGGCAACCAGCGGCGGAAGCGCCGGCCGGACTGACCGATTTCGCGGGCAGATATCGCGACCCGTACAACACCAACCCAGGGGAAATTCTCCACCTGAAAATCGTGGACGGACGTCTGTGGTTGCGCGAGGGTCATGGCGAGGCGATGGCCTGCGAGCCGCTTGGGGGGATGGCATACCACTGCGATCTGGGCTTCTTTGAGCTGCAAAGGAGCGTTGACGACACAGGTCCGCTACTCGTGTGGGGACGGGCAACCCGCTACAGACGGGTGAGCCCGGGGAGACTGGGCGACGACCCGTAACTATGCCGGCACCACTCACCTGGGACGCAGCTGGTGCAGCAGCACCCGCGGCCGGGGAACGGGAGGTTCTTTGACCCTGCCGTCCTCTTCCTTCTTGGCCTTCGGGTGCCCGATGGGGACGCCTGGTCCGGCGCCATTACTCTTCCCATCTGGACCCGCAGAGTGGGTGAGACCAGATTGTGACGGAAATGGGAGCCTGCCGACTTCGCTCGCGTCAAAGGTTTCATCTGCACCGGCGCGGAACGGGCGGTCGCCGGCGCCAGAGAGCAGCGGTTGCTGCGACACGTGCTCCGGGGCAGGTTCCGGCATCGTGACTATCTCGGCCGGCACCTCGTCGTCGCTGGCAGCTTCGACCGCGTCGTCCAATACTTCATACTCGCCAATCATCGTGTTCGCCTGCCGGATGCTGGCGTTGGCCTCGGCAAAGGCCTGCTGCAGGTTTTTGGCTGTCAGCCCCGCCTCCAGCTGCGTCTCGCCGGTGACGATGCGGGCGAGGGTCGCCACGATGTCGTTGCCCGTGATTTCGTCCAGCTCGGCCAGGCTGTCGTCGGCCACCGTATCGCCGTTGACGCGCAGCGCGGCGGCGACCTTGGCGGCGACGAGATAAAGGGCGTCGGTCTGGATGGTGTCGCCGTAGGCGAAGTAGTAGACCTTCACCGGCCGCGTCTGCCCGATGCGCCAGGAGCGGCGGCTGGCCTGCAGCACGGTGTAGACGGAGTAGTGCGGCGACATCCAGACGATGGTCGGGAAGTCCAGGAGGTCGATGCCCGTCTCCACCTTCTTGGGGTGGGTGATGACCACGTCCACGCCGGCCGCCACCTGCTTTTCCACCCAGCCTTCGCGCTTGTTCGGCGCGGCGCGCAGGATAGCCGCCTTGAGTCCTGCCTCTGCCAGCATGCTCTTCCACTCGGGCTGGATGTCCAGCGTGTCGGTCTGCAGGCAGAGGAGCAGCACGCGCCGGCCCTGCGCTTTCTCCTCCAGGATGAGGTCGACGATGGCCTCTTCTTTGGGGCCGCGGAACGCCTCGGGCAGGCCGGGGACGGAAGCCACTACCCGGCTGGTGCGCGGGCAGCGCACGACCTTGGCCCGCCGCGGCGAGTCGGGCCAGAAGAGCAGGGCGTGCAGGTAGCCCGCCAGCAGCGACCTGTCCCCGCGCACCAGGCGCTCGACCAGCTCGGCCTTGAGGTCGGCCTTGAGCGACTCGTAGAGCAGCGCCTGCTCGGTGGCCATGGGCACCACGACTGGGATTTCACTGTAGTCGGGCAGGGGGAAGCCCATATCGCCCAGCGAGAGGAAGACGGAGCGGTTCAAGAGCCAGGGCAGCATGGCCGGGCTGCCGCCGGGCAGCTCCTTGTAGCGAATGTTCGAGCGGCTGTTGGCCGTCTGCCGGCCGTCCTCGTCGAGCTTCTTCGTCTCGATGCGCTGCAGGATGCCATAGGCCGAGACCCAGTCGCGGTGGCGGATGCGGCGCCGGCCGCTGGCCTGGTTGTCGGTATAGGCGCCGGTCATCTCCGGGGACAGACGGTAGAGCAGGTGGAAGATGCTCGAGGCCTTGCCGCCGTAGACGGTGCCGGTCAGGCCCACGACCTTCTCGGCCGCCTGCGCCAGGTGGTGCATGGCGTAGCCCTGGTCGCTGTCGATGCCCTTGTACTGGTGCACCTCGTCGACGATGACGAGGTCCAGCTGGCCGCGCGCCCGGCGCTTGATGTACCCGGCGAGGGGGACTCTGGCATAGCCGAAGGTGTCGCGCACGGCCGTGCCGCTCCAGCGGTTAAGCTCGCGCTCCGGAATCTCGCCGCGCTGCTGCAGATAGCCGCGAAGCAACCGCTCGCGCCCGGCGTAGAGCTTGAAGCTGCCGCGCTCCTGGCTCTCGCTGCGGCGGCGCGTGAACTGGAAGAGGGGGCTGCCGCAGCGCGGGTTATCGCAGAAGCGGCGCGCGCTCTTCAATTCCTGCGCCGCCAGCGGCGCGCCATTCGAAAACTGCTGCGCCCCACATACTGGGCAGCGTACGCCCTGCATCTGCAGGGAGGCCATCTGCCGCTCGCTCAGGCGCCAGCCGTCCTCCGCCTGCGGCAGCTTCGCCGCGGAGACAACGCTGCCCCACGGCCGGCGTACGTCACTGTAGCCGCCAGCCCCGTAATTGTGCCCGGCCGGGCCGCCGTAGTCGTAGGCGTGCTCCCAGCCAGAGGCGCTGCGGGCCGTCGTCTGTTTGAGCACGCCGACCACCGGTCGGCCGTCGCTGCGCGCGGCGAAGAACCGGTCAACGTCGCCGGGTGTCTTGAGGTGCATGGTCGCGGCGCGTGGCCACACCGCCTTGATTTCCCTTCTCCACTTGTCCACCAGATGCGGCGGGCAGAGGACGATGGTGCGGGAGGCCTCCCGGCCGGCAGCGACGGCCACACCGATGGTGGTGTTGTGTGTGACGATGTAGTCATCGGTAACGTATAGCCCGTTCTCAGAGTCCAGGGCAATACACTGGGCCTCCTTTTCGCCAACATACTCGACATTGACCAGCGCCCGGTTAATCCCATACTTCGTCCGTGGGATGACGCGTTCCAGTTTGCGTGGCAGGCGAAAAGGCTGAATCTCATTTGCCAGTCTGATCGTCACATAGTAGGCCAGGCGGCCATGGCGCCGCTCACCGTTGTGAGTGTACTTGGGCACACGCGAGTTGGTTCTCGCGACACCTCCGAGCGATTGCACGAGAGCAACGACATCTTTAGCCAGCTGCTCCGATACAGACGTGAAGGTGATGCAGCCTGTATGACGGCCGACCGTACCGTCGGTATCGAGCAGACCTTGCAGCAGGGCAATGCGCTCCGCCACACCAGCGAAAAGATATTGTTCTGGTATGAATTTCGCCTCGGCTCGTCTACCAAGAAGACCCAATTCCCTCATCGCGTCTACAACTGGATTGCTCGGAACAAACCACGCGCCAGTGTCTTGACGATCGCGAGTGATCCGATAGGTATAACCCGCCTGGAACTTCAGACTAACGCCAAACGGGAGCGCATCCACCACAGCTTGTAAGATCTCGTCGTCCATGGACGAAATCGCCACCTTCAATCCGGTCAGACCTCCGTCACCAATGAGTGCCCCCAGGAGATAAGGCTCCAATGGCAAGGGCCGCGGCTCGAATTCCATCGGCCTGATAATCGGAATGAAATAACGCGCATTGCCCGACGTCGTGAACAACCGATCGCGCATCTCTCGCAGCTGGAACACTTGGGGATGGAACCCACGCCACTTCCGCAAAGGTGTGTTGGCCAGCCAGAGATGCTCATCACAGCACTCCGTCTGCGCACCATCGCTGTACGTCACCCGGAATATCTGCTTGACGCCCTGTGGATAGACGCCGGCGACGCGGGCAGTGCCACCTTCTGGATTGATGACTTCATCATCTACCTGAATGTCACCCATACGCTTCCAGCCGGCCGGGGTGAGCACCCTACAAGTAAGTGGCTGCGCTTTGCCCGATCCCATTTCTCCAACGGTCAGGGCATCGCGCTCTGTCTGCAGCCGGGTCAGCACGGCCGCGGCAGCGTGCTTCTGCGCCGGCAGCAGCCCGGTCCTGCCGTTCATGCCGGGAATAGGACGCTCCTTGCTCAGCCGGCCGAGCAGCGGACCGTAGCCGTTCAGGTCGAAGCGGTAAGCCGGAGGATAGTCGCCGGCGACGATGGCCGTGAGTTTGCCAATCCAACGCGTCAGAAACTGCTCCAGGG
>JAAYYY010000032.1 GCA_012515125.1 Chloroflexota bacterium | reverse complement strand
CGGGCCTGCCCACCGTCGTCGGCTGGCTGGGCCACGAGCACCAGTGGCGCGGCAGCACCGAGGAGACCGGCGTGCGCAAGCCCGACGTCGAGCTGATCTACACGAGCCGCGACTGGGAAGCGACTGTCGCCGCGCTCAATCGCTACGACGTCTCCTATATCTACATCGGCCCGCGCGAGCTGGCGACCTACGGCAACATCGCCCGCGAGAAGTTTGACGGGCGGCTGGAAGTTGCCTTCGCTAACGACGCCGTTACGATCTATCGCTGGTTACCGGACAACGCCTGAGCTATGGAAAGGATTGCCCCACCCGTCGCCGCCTCTGAGGAAACCGCCAGCCGCCCGCTGCTGCGCGTGTCGGTTGCCCTGCTGCTCTTCCTGCTCATTCTGCTGCTGGCAGCGGCAATGCGCTTCGTCCAGCTCGGCGCCATCCCGCTGCAGGAGGCCGAGGCAGAAGCGGCGCTGGCTACGTGGAGCTACTGGCACGACCCGGACGCCGCTAGCGCGCCCCTGATCAGCCCTGCCTATTTTACGACGGCGACGCCCATCATCAGCTTGTTTGGAGCCACTGACGACATCGTGCGTGGCGATGCCCTGACCCGTCTCGTCCCCGCCCTCGCCGGCCTTCTGATCGCCGTCCTGCTCTGGTCGGCGCGGGACGCGCTGGGCCTCGCCGGCAGTCTGGCGGCGGCGTTCCTGCTGGCTGTATCGCCGGTGGCGGCGCTCATTTCCCGCCAGGCCGGAGGCGACGCGCTGGCCTTGCTGGCGCTGGTCGCGCTGTTCGCCAGCGCGCTCCGTTTTCGCCTCGAAGGGAGCCCAATCTGGCCCGTCGTGGCGACGGCTGCCCTGGGCTTTGGGCTGGCGACGAGCCCGCTCTTCTACTCAGGGCTGCTCGCGCTGGTCGGCGCCTGGCTGGTGCAGCGCCGGAACAGTCCCGCCGGCAGCCACGACGGGGAACGCCTTGATTGGCGCCGCCTCGTCTTGATCGCCGCTGCCGTCTTCCTGGGCACGGCAACCTGCCTGCTCCTGCGCCCCGCCGGGCTGGGCGGAGCCGCGGCGCAGCTTGGCGACTGGCTGGCGAGCTTCGCTCTGCCTACCGATGTGCGCAGCTTCTTTGCCCCGGTGGCGCTTCTGGCCCGTTACGAGCTGGCGGCGGTGACCCTCGGCGCGGGCGCGCTGGTGTGGGGCCTGTGGCGCGCTTATCCGCTGCCGCGCTTCCTGGTCGCCTGGTATGCGGCGGCGCTCGTGCTCCTGCTCGCCCAACCAGGCCAGACGGCGAACGTCGTTCTGGTCGCCCTGCCTGCCTACCTGCTGGTTGGCCAGTGGCTGCAGCACGCCTTTCGCCAACCCCCCGGCGAGGCAACGTGGGGCCTCTTTGCTTTCCTGCTCTTAACCGGCGTCGCCGTCTATTTCAACGGCGTTCGTTTTGTGAGGCTGGTGGCGGAGCAGGAGGACGCCCGCGGCTTTGCCCTGCTCCTCGCCCTGCTCCTGGCTATGGCTTTCGTTACGGTGAACCTCGTTCACGGCTGGCATGCGCCCGGCGCTTTCCAGGGCACACTGCTCGCCCTGCTCGTGCTCCTCGGCGCTTATGGCTGGTCGACGGGCTGGTGGCTGACCCATCGCGCCGCCAACGATCCGCGCACGGGCCTCGGGCAGGCGACCGACGACGACGTGCGCCTCCTCGTAGAGATGCTGCACGAGATCTCCTACCAGACCGGCTCGGAACGATATGATCTGCCTCTGCTCTCCGCCGTGGATACACCCGCCCTGCGCTGGTACCTGCGCCAGTTCAACGCCGTGCAGTTCGGCGAGACGGTGCCCCCCGGTACAACGACGACGGCGCTGATCACCCGGCTTGACGGGCCCGCGCCATCTGTTGACGACTACTCCGGCCTCGACCTCGGCCTGCTGAATGTGGGCGTCGAGCGCGCCGAGCAGGCGCCCGCCTCAGCGGCTG